>NZ_JBIWNL010000001.1:32944-53190 GCF_044767225.1 Kitasatospora sp. NPDC101447 | reverse complement strand
GGCGGGCGGGGTTGCGGGCGCCCCTCCCGCCCCCCATTAAAAACCCCCCGGCCCGCCCCCCCCCCCCCCGGCGCCCCCCCCCCCCCGGGGGGGGGGGGGCCCCCTCCCGCGCTCCGGGGCCCGGGACTCCGCCGGGCCCCGGGCTGCGGGGGTCGCGTCGCGGTGGGGGAGAATGGACCGCATGTCCCGACGTCGCTCCGCGCCCCGCTCCGCCGCTCCGCGGCTGCTGCCCTCCTCTCCCTGCCCGTGCGGCCTGCCCGCCGCCTACGGCGACTGCTGCGGCCGACTGCACCGCGGCCAGGCGGCGGCGACCACCGCGGAGTCGCTGATGCGCTCCCGGTTCAGCGCCTTCGCCGCGCAGGACGAGGCGTACCTGCTGCGGACCTGGCACCCGGACACCCGGCCCGCCGAGGTCGACTTCGACCCGGCGCTGCGCTGGACCCGGCTGGAGGTGCTCTCCACCACCGAGGGCGGGGCGTTCCACGCGGCGGGCACGGTCGCCTTCCGGGCGCACTGGACCGAGGGCGACGAGGAGGGCGTGCTCGCCGAGAACAGCCGCTTCGTGCGGCACGAGGGCGCCTGGGTGTACCTCGACGCCCTCTCGCTCGGCTGAGCCGACCCTCGGGAGCGCGCCTACAGGTAGTCGTCCAGCCGGCCCAGCGTGAAGCCGGCCGCGGTGACGTCGTTGACGACCTTGCGCAGCAGGTCCGGCATGGTCGCCTTCCAGATGTCGGTGCCCCGGAAGTGGGTGAGGATGATGTCGCCCGGGTGCAGCTGCCGGTCGTCGTAGCGCCACTCCATGTGGTCCGGGAAGGCCTCCTCGTTCCACATCGGCACCGCCTGCACCCCGCAGGAGGCCGCCGCGCGCAGCGTGTCGTCGTTGTACTCGCCGTACGGCGGCCGGAACAGCCGGGGGCGGACGCCGATCTGCTGCTCCAGCTGGTCCTGCTGGTTGCAGATCTCCTGGCGCTGGGTCTCGTAGTCCAGGACCTTCAGGTTGCGGTGGTTGATCGTGTGGTTGTTGATCTCCACGCCCTGGGCGTGCAGGTCCCGGAAGTAGCCGTAGTCCTCGCGGGCGAGGTAGTCGGACACGAAGGCACTGATCGGCACCCCCAGCTCCGCGGCCATCCGGGAGAACGCGGGGTCCTTCTCCGCGCCGTCGTCGACGGTCAGGAAGACCACCTTGTCGTCGGTCGGCACCCGGTAGACCACCGGCGGGCGGTCCTCCGCGAGCTTGACGCCCTGGGCGGGGGTGAGCCGGGCCCGGGTCGCCGGACGCGGCAGGGCCTTCAGCGGCGGGCGCTCCAGGCCCCAGCGCTGCGCGGTCTCCAGCGCAGTCCGGGCGGCCGCCTCCTGGCGGGCCACCGCCGCGCTGCCGGCCTCCTCCTCCTGGCGGGCCAGGCCGGGCAGCACCGGGGGCGCCGCCGGGCGGGCGGCGCCGTGGCCGACGGCCTCGACGGCGGGCACCGGCTCCCCCTTGGCGGCGTCCGCCCCAGCCGGGGCGGCCTTCGGCCCGGCGGTCCGCGCGGTCCCGGCCGGACCGGAACAGCCGGCGATGACGGCGCCGAGGCAGACGGTGACCAGCAAGCCGGTCCGCACCGCGCTCCGGCGTCGCTGACTCCCCCTCAAACCCCCATTATTCAGACAATCTGATGGTCTATCCATAGCTGCACTGCTCCCCCGCCACGCACCCCCGCCAATCCCTCCATCACCCGTGCGGGGCAACGGCGCGCCGGACGCCTTGCCGTTCCTTTGCCGTCCACCGCCGTGGCAGGCCGCTCCAGGGGCCGTCGGGCCCGCCGGGGACCCGGAAAACCCCTTGCGACGGCGACGGCACGGAACGGATCATGCGCGCATGACCGACACCGCGCCCCTCCGCCCCGACCTCTGGTCCGTCACCACCGCCGACGTGACCACCCCCGAGGCCCTGGAGCTGCTGCGCGAGTACTACTACGACGTGGCCAACCGCTACTACCGCCTGCACCTCGGGCGGGAGGGCACCCCGGAACAGTTGGAGTCCGGCCTGGCCGGCTCCCCGAGCGACGACCTCGTCGCGCCCGACGGCCTGTTCCTGATCGGCCGCCACGACGGCGTCGCCCACTCCTGCGCCGGCCTGCGCCGGCTCGACGCCACCACCGTCGAGCTGACCCGCGTCTACGTCCGCCCCGGCCTGCGCGGCACCGGCGGCGGCGCCCGCCTGCTCGCCGCCGTCGACGAGGCCGCGCGCTCGCTCGGCGCCGACCGGATCGTGCTCGACACCCGCCGCGACCTGGTCGAGGCCTGCGCGCTCTACCTCCGGCACGGGTACCACGAGATCCCGGCCTACAGCAGCGGGCCGTACGCCGAGGTCTGGTACGCCAAGGAGCTCACCGTCCGCGCGTAGCAGGGGTGTCGGGCGGGGGTGTCGCTCAGCGGTGGGGCCGCCGCGAGGGACCGGCTGCACCGGGCTCGGTCGCCGGGGCGGCCGGGGCTACACCGCGTCGACCTCCGCCGCCGGGCCCGCCGCGAGGGCGGCCGCCAGCTCGGCCGCCGAGGGCGGGTTGGCGCCCGGCCGGGAGACGGTCAGGGCCGCGGCCGTCACCGCGTGGGTCAGGCAGGCCCGGAGGTCGGCGCCGCCGGCCCGGGTGTGCAGGAAGGCGGCCATGAAGGAGTCCCCGGCGCCGACGGTGTCCGCGACCGGCACCGGGACGGCCGCCGCCTCGGCCCGGACGCCCTCGGCGGTGCGGGCGAACGCGCCGTCGGCGCCCAGCGTCACCGCCACCACGGCGGGGCCGAGGGCCAGCCAGCGCTCCGCGACCGCCTCGGGCCGCTCGCCCGGGTAGAGCCAGGCCAGGTCCTCGTCGCTCGCCTTGACCAGGTCACTCAGCGCCACGCAGCGCTCGACCCGCCGGACGGCCTCCGCCCGGTCGCCCATCAACGCGGGGCGCACATTGGGGTCGTAGCTGATCTGCGTGCGCCCGCGCCACCGCTCCACCAGGGCCAGCACGGTGGCCGCGCCCGGCTCGGTGACGGCGCCGATCGAGCCCAGGTGGATCGCGGCGGGCGGCTGCGCGAGGTCGGTCCGCACCGGCTCGGCCGACGGCAGCGTCCAGCCGATGTCGAAGGTGTACCGGGCGCGGCCCTGCCCGTCCAGCCGCACCACGGCCGAGGGCGTCCGGGCCACCTCGGCGGCCCGCACCCGCACGCCCGCCGACTCCAGGTGCGCCCGGATCAGCCGGCCGTTGGCGTCCGGCCCCAGTTCGGTCAGCAGCGTGGCCGGGCGGCCGAGCCGCGCCAGGCCGTACGCGACGTTGGCGGGACTGCCGCCGGGGTGCACCCGGTCCGGGACGCCGTCGGCACGGACGACGTCCGCGACGCACTCGCCGATCACCAGGACACGGGAGGCTGGACTGGTCACGGCGGCTCCTGGCATCCGGTACGGGGGCGTCGTCTCGCCCGCCAGCCTACGGGGTGCGCCAGGGCATGGAAGTACGGCCGCCGGACCTGGCCAGGAGTTCCGACGGCCGTGGCCCCGTCCGTCAGGGGACGAAGCACTCCCGACGTTAGACGGCCCCTGGGGGCCGCGCCAGCACGGTGGGCCGTCCGGGCGACGACGGTGTGTCGTCGGATCCCGCGGATCGGCCCCCCGCCGGCCCGGCCGTCCACTAGCATCCGTGCGCGGTACTCCTGTCCCGGCGGCCCCCGCACCCGCTCCACGCGCGAAGTGCGGTGACCCCCTTGTCCAAACCCCGCGCCGGCCTCGCCCTGTCGCTGGTGCTCAGCGCGGCGCTGCTGTCCGCGAGCGTCCCGTCGGCCGGTGCCGCCGGGCTGGGCGATCCGGTCTTCCCCTCGCTCGGGAACACCGGGTACCGGGCGCTCGCGTACGACCTGGCCTTCGACTACCGGGCCGACACCCGCACCGTGGACGGCACCGCCGTGATCACCGTCCGGCCCGACCGCACCCTCGCCCACCTGGAGCTGGACGCGCTCGGCCTGACCGTGCACGCCGTCCGGGTCGGCGACCGCCCCGCGGACTTCGCGACCCACGACGAGAAGCTGACCGTCACCCCCGCCGGGCCGTTCCGAGCGGGCACCACCACCGAGTTGACGGTCGAGTACACCGCGGACCCGCGGGCCGCGCTGCCCCACACGGGCTGGGTGCCCACGCCGGACGGCTTCGCGGTGGCCGCCCAGCCCCGGAGCGCCCACACCGTGTTCCCCTGCGACGACCACCCCGGCGACAAGGCCCGGTTCACCATCGCGGTGACCGCACCGAACGCCCTCCTGGGCGTCGCCAACGGCGAGTTGACGCAGACCGAGCCGCACCCCGACGGCCGGACCACCCGCCGGTACGTCTCCCGCGAGCCGATGGCCACCGAACTCGTCCAGGTCGCGGTCGGCGACTACACCGTCCGCGAACGCACCGGCCCGCACGGCCTGCCGCTGCGCGACGTCGTCCCGACCGCGCGGGCCGCCGAACTGGAGCCGGCGCTGGCCCTGACCGCCGACCAACTGGCCTGGGCCGAGGCCCACCTGGGCCCCTTCCCGTTCGAGGCCTACGGCATCCTGCCGGTCGACACCGACGCACCGGACGCGTTCGCCTTCACCGGCCTGGAGACCCAGACCCTGACCCTCTACAAGCCGGACTTCCTGCGCCGGCCGGAGGCGGAGATCGGCCCGCACATGATGCACGAGCTGGTGCACTCCTGGTTCGGCGACAGCGTCTCCCCCGCCAGGTGGTCCGACCTCTGGCTGAACGAGGGCCACGCCGACTTCTACGGCCTGCTGTACCGCTTCGACCGCGGCTGGCCGGACGACCGGGGCCGCACCACGCTGACCGACCGGATGCGCGACGTCTACCGCCTCGGCGACCGGTCGCGGCACGACTCCGGGCCGGTCGCCTCCCCGACCGCCGCGAACCTCTTCGACGGCCAACGCTACGCGGGCGGCGTGCTGGTGCTGTTCGCCCTGCGCGAGAAGGTCGGCCAGGACACCTTCGACCGGATCGAGCGCACCTTCCTGCGCGAGCACCGGTACGGGAACGCGACCACCGAGGACTACGTGCGCACGGCGTCCGAGGTGTCCGGGGAGGACCTGGGCGGCTTCCTCCACGACTGGCTGTACGGGATGCGCACCCCGCCGATGCCGGGACACCCGGACTGGACCGTGGACCCGGCGGGGGACGCTCCGGGCGCGGCCGCGAAGGGCGCGGACACCGGGGCCACGGGAGCCACCGGTGCCGCGGCGGTCGTGGGGGCGGCGGGGTCCGGGGCCGCGGGCGCCGCCGTCCGGGAGGGCGGGACCGGGGTGGCGGACGGGGCGGGGGTGGCCCGGGGCCCGGGAACGCCCTGACGGCGCCGCTGGGGCGGCTGTTGCACGCCCCGGCGCGCCGGTGTGCGTCCGGCCGCCGCGTGCGCGCCGCTGACCGGCGGGGACGGCCGGGGCCATGGTGGTTCCCACGGCCCGCCCGCCGCCCGGCCTGAGTCCCGGTCGGCGCGCGGGCCGTCCAGCTTGCGCGCGTCCTCACCGCGCTCGGCCCGCCCGGGCCCGCCCCCTCCCCCGCTCCGGCCGGTTGTCAGTGGCCGGTGCTAGCGTTCCCTGCACGATCGAGGAACGGTCGGGAAGCGAACGGGGGGATTTCTCATGGGTGTTGAGCTGCGGGAGTTCGGCGTCGAGGTCTACGACCGCTGGACGGCGCTGTGGAACGGCGAGCTGGCGCTGGCCGAGAAGATCATGGCGCCCGACTTCACCCTGCGGTACACGCAGGCGGGCTCGGAGATCTTCGACGAGGTGCGGACGCCGGCGGGGCTGGCCGAGGTGATCCGGCAGTGGCACGCCAAGCGGTCGGAGCTGCGGTTCGCGGCCGAGGGCGTCGCGGTGGTGGATCTGGAGTCGGTCGACGGGGCGGTGTCGGGGCTGGTGGCCCGGCCGTACCTGGCGAGCTTCTCGGACGGCGAGGGCGGCGTGGTGGCGCGCAGCGGGACGGACATCCTGCGGCTCGACGGCGGGCTGATAACCGAGGTGTGGTCGGTCTCCTCCGGCTCCTCCGGGCGGACCTTCTACCGGACCTGACACTCCGTCGGCACGCCGGGTCGGAGGGTGTGCGGGGGCGGCCCTGGTGGGCCGCCCCCGTAACCCTTCCGGCGCAGCGTCGTTGGACCGGCCATGAAGAAGCGCAGCATGCTCGCCGTCGCCTCGCTCGCCGTGGGTGTCGTGGCCTCCCTCACCGCGCCGAGTGCGCACGCCAGCGCCGTGGGCGGTCAGGAGGGTCTGCCCGGGCCGCTGAGCAGCGCGCCCGAGGTGCTGCCCGGCCAGGTCGGCGACGCGGGCGGTGTGGTCGGGCACGCCACCGGCTTCGTGACCGGGTCGGCGGACGGACTGGTCGGGGTCACCCCCGCCTAGTCACCCCGGCCTAGTCACGCCCGCCCCGCCGTCTCGACCCGTACCGGGGCCGCCCCGTCCGGTCAGGACATCGGGGCTCCGAGGTCCTGGGTCCAGTAGGTGGTGCCGGTCGGGCTGGTGGCCAGGCCGACGCCGACGTCCTTGAAGCCGCAGTCGAGCATGTTCGACTGGTGGATGCCGCCGTCCATCCAGTGGGCGACGACCGTGGCCGGGGCGGTGGGGCCCCGGTCGAGGTTCTCGCCCCACTGGGACCAGCGGTAGCCGGCGGCGGTGATCCGGGCGTCGGTGCGGACACCGTCCGGGTTGACGTGGTCGAAGAAGCCGCGGGCGGCCATGTCGTCCGAGTGCTTCTGCGCGGCGGAGTGCAGCCGGGGGTCGATCCGCAGCGGAGCACAGCCCACCTTGGCACGTTCGGCGTTGACCAGGTCGACCAGCTGGCGTTCCGGGTTGGCGACCGGCGCGGGGGCGACCGTACGGGTCGGGGTCGGCGTGGGTGTCGGCGTCGGGGTGGCCGTCGCGGTGGGGGTCTCCGTGGGCGTCGGTGTGGGCACCGGCGTCGGGGCGACCGCCACGGGCGCGGGGGCGACGCTCGGGATGTCCAGGGCGGTGTCCTGGGCGGCCGCGGGGGCGGTCGGCTCCGGTGCGGCCGCCGCCGGGGGCTCGCTGTGCTGCGGCCACACCAGCGCGAGGGTGGTCACGGCCACCGCCGCCGCCGCGCCGCTCACCAGGACGGCCTTCCGGGCGGCGGTGCCGGCCCAGCCGCCGTGCCCGCCGGCACCGGCGTGCGCACCCGCTCCCGTACCGGATCCGGCGCCCGAGCCCGTGCCTGCGCCTGAAGCGGCGCCCGAGCCGGCGGCGCTCTGGGCGGCGACGGCGGCCGCGGTGTGCTGGAAGTGGAGCAGGAGCGGCGAGCCGTGCGGGATCGGCACCAGGGCGAGGCCGGCCAGCAGCCCCTCCGCGGGGAAGAGGTCGCGGCCGAGGCCGTCGCAGCCGGCGCAGCCGCGGATGTGACGGGCTATGCGCTTGCGCCAGACCGAGTTCGGGGTGCCGTCGAATCCGGCGGTCATCTCGGTCAGTTCGGGACAGCGGGGGTAGGCGCTGAGGGCGCGGACGACGACCCGGCCGGCCTCCAGCTGCTTCTTCATCCGCTGGACGCGGACGGCGGTGTGCGCCGGGCTCAGGTCGAGCGCTTCGGCGAGCTCGGCGCGGGTGAGGTCGCCCGCGGCCTCCAGCCACCACAGGGAGAGCAGTTCGCGGTCGTCGGGGTCGAGCCAGCGGGTCGCTTCGGCGACCTCGCGGCGCTGGCCGGAGAGGCCGAGCCGCAGGATGGTCAGGTCGGTGAAGTCGGCCCGGGGGTCGGCGACCTCCCAGGTCTCGTCCAGCCCGCCGACGGCCTGTTGCAAACCGGCGGCATGACGGCGGCGGACCTGGTTCATGGTGATGGCGACCAGCCAGGAGCGGAACGAGTCCGGGTCGCGGAGCCCGTCCAGACCGTCCAGGGCTCGGATCATGGTCTCCTGCGCGACGTCGTCGACGTCGGCGTGGCCGCCGAGGGCGCGTCCGGCCACGTTGTAGACGAGCGGCAGCCAGGCGGCGACCAGCGCCTCCTGGGCCTGCCGGTCGCCGGCCTGCGCCGCGAGCACCAGGGTGCTCCCGGTCCTGTTCTGCACATCAGCGTTCATGGTCCGCACTCCGTCTTGCCGTGTTTCCGTCCGCCGCTGCCTCCTCGGAGACCTGTGGGGAGTGATCAGATAACAACAATGTGCGCGGAATCGGAAAATCGGCCCGGCCCGGAAGCGGATCGGGCCGGAACGGAGTGTCGTCGGATCGGTTCGGTGGTGTCCGATCGGTTCGTGGTCGGTTTCGTGCTCGGGGCCGGGTTTCGTCGTGGGGGCGGGGTTTCGGGGTCCGGGTCAGGTTCGGGGGTCGGGGGTCGGGGGTCGCGTTACGTAACCGAGGCCGAGGGCCGGGGTCAGCGTCGGGGGCCGGTCAGGCCGGTGCGGCGAACACCTGGGTCCACCACGGACCGCCGGAACCGGTCCGCACGCCCACGCCGAGCTGCTTGAACGCGCAGTTCAGGATGTTGGCGCGGTGGCCCGGGCTGTTCATCCAGGCGTCCATCACCGCGGCCGGGTCCTTCTGGCCGCGGGCGATGTTCTCGCCCCAGGTGCTCCAGCGGTAGCCGGTGGCCTCGATCCGGTGGTCGGCGTGGTAGCCCTCGGGGCTCGCGTGGTCGAAGTAGTTGCGGTTCGCCATGTCGTCGCTGTGCGACTGGGCCGCGGTGGCCAGCTTGGGGTCGGCGGTGACCGGCCCGCAACCGGCCTTGGCGCGCTCGACGTTGACCAGGTCCACGACCGCCTGGGCGTCCGAGGGGGCGGCGCCGCCGCCGACCGGGGTGGCCGGTCCGGTCGCGCTGCGCTGGGCGGCGGCCGCCCCGGCGGGGGTCGCGGTCCGGGTCGCGCTCGCGGTCGCCTTGGCGGCGGTCGCGGAGGGGGTCGGGGTGGCGGTGGCGGTCGCCGTCGGGGTGGGGGTGGCGGTCTCGGTCGGCGTCGCCGGGGCGCTCGGGGTGGCCGCCGGACCGGTCGTGGCCGCGCCGGACGGCGGCACCGGGGCGGTCGCGTTCGCTCCTCCGGCACCGGGGACCTGGATGCCGTCGTGCGTGCCGATCTCGGCCGCGATCAGCACGTCGGCGGCCATCGCCTGGCCCATGACGTCCCGATCGGTCTGCTTGCCGCCGTACGCGGCGTAGCCGGCGCCGGCGAGCGCGGCGATCAGCCCCGTCCCGGCGACGGCCGCGACCACCGCGGTGACCGGCACGAACCCGCCGCGGCGACCCCGCCGGCCACGGCCGGCGTGTCGCTGGGCGGCCCGCCTCGCGGCCCGGCCACCGGACCGGCCCCGGCCGCCCTCACCGCCGTCGCCCGCGCCTCGGTCACCACCGGTCGCCGGGAGGATGGTCGTCCTGTCGTCGCTGTTCACGTGGTCACGCTTCCTGTTCCGGGTCGGCTGGTCGAGTGTCGACACCTGGGAGACCTCCCGGCGGCGGGCGGATAACAGAAAGTCCGAACGAATGTCCGGCGACCCGGTCACCATCTCAGCGCATCGGGGCGTCCGGGGCCATGTCGTAGGTGAGGAACTGGGTCCGAACGGCGACCTGGTCGTACTTGCCACGGGCCCGGTAGTTGGTCTCGGAGGTGATCCACCGGACGGTGTTCCAGCCGCGCTCGGCGGCGATCTCCCGCAGCCGGGCCAGCAGCTGGTCCACCGCCCCGCCGCCCCGGACGTCCGGCGCGACGAAGAGGTCGTCCAGGAAGCAGCCGACGGCCCCGTGCAGCGGACGGGCGAACGGCCGGTAGTGGGCGAGCCCGACCGGCGTCCCGTCGCCGTCCCGCACCAGCAGCCCGTCCAGCTCGTGGTCCTTGTCGGTGAGCCAGGACCACACCAGCTCGGCCTTCTCCTCGGGGCACGGCAACCGGTAGAACTCGCAGTACCCGCGGAAGAGTTCACGCCAGGCGGCGAACTCGTCGGCCTCGGGCGCGCCCACGCTCCAGCGGACGGTGGGGGTGTCGCTCATCTCGGTCTCCTCGGGGTCGGGGCGGCTTGCGGGCCCAGCATGACGCCCCGTCGGCCCGCATCCGATCTCCACCCCGGCCAAGACCACCGGCCCGGCACTCCACTCCGGCACTTGGGAAGGCGGGCCGCACCGGGTCGTCCCCATGGGCCCGTGGGCCGGTCCCACGGGCGGGCCGCCACCCGTCGGGTGCGGCGACGGAGGGTCCTCACCGGATGCGGAGGGTCCTCACCGGATGCGCAGGGTGCGCACCGGACGGAGGGCGCTCACCGGACGAGCCGGGTGCCTCGCCGAGCGGCGGTGCGGCCGGCGGCCGGCGGCCGCGGCAGGGGGTACCCCGCCCGCAGGGCTGCTGAGGCGCGGGCCGCCGGGGGCGCGGATGCTGGGTGGAGGAGGTGGTGTGGTGGCGGGGCTGGAGAGGTTGGCGGCGGCGTCGCGGGCGGTGGCCGCGGAGCCTGGGCGGCGGGCGAAGACGGGGTTGCTGGCCGGGTGTCTGCGGGAGTTGGGGCCGGTGGAGGCGCCGGCGGCGGTGGCCCTGCTGTCCGGGGAGTCGCAGCGGCTGCGGACCGGGGTCGGGCCGGCGGCGCTGCGCGGGTTGCCGGAGCCGGCCGGCGAGGCGTCGCTCGGGGTGCGGGAGGTGGAGCACGAGCTGGAGCGGATCGCGGGGGTGCACGGCGCCGGGGCGCAGGCCGAGCGGCGGCGGCTGTTGCACGGGCTGTTCGGGCGGGCGACCGGGGAGGAACAGGGGTTCCTGCGGGCGGTGCTGGTCGGGGACCTGCGACAGGGGGCGCTGGACGCGGTGGTCGGGGAGGCCGTGGCGCAGGCGGCGGGGGTGCCCTCGGCGGCGGTGCGGCGGGCGCTGATGTTCCGGGGTTCGGCCCGGGCGGTGGCGGAGGCGGCACTGACCGGCGGGGAGGCCGCGCTGACGGCGTTCCGGCTGGAGGTGGGACGGGCCGTGCGGCCGATGCTGGCCGCCTCCGCGCCGGACGTCGCCTCGGCGCTGGACCGCACCGGTCCGGCCGCGCTGGAGTGGAAGCTGGACGGGATCCGGGTGCAGGTGCACCGGGACGGCGACGAGGTCGCGGTGTTCACCCGCAGCCTGGACGACATCACCGCGCGCGTCCCCGAGGTGGCGCAGGCCGCGCTCGCGCTGCCGCTGCACTCGGCAGTGCTGGACGGCGAGGCGATCGCGCTCGGCGCGGACGGGCGGCCACGCCCGTTCCAGGAGACCGCCGCGCGCACCGCGGCCCGGCGCGACCCGGAGCGACTGCGCGCCGAAGTCCCGCTCAGCGTCTTCTTCTTCGACCTGCTGCACCGGGACGGCGAGGACCTGGTGGACCGCCCGGGCCGGGAGCGCTGGGCGGCGCTGGCCGAGGCGGCACCGGCGGACCTGCGGGTAACGCGCACCGAGACCGGGGACCGCGACCTGGCCCTGGCCTTCTTCCGGGACACGCTGGCCCTCGGCCACGAGGGCGTGCTGGTGAAGGACCCGTCGGCGCCGTACGCGGCCGGGCGCCGCGGCATCGGCTGGATCAAGGTGAAGCCCCGGCACACCCTCGACCTGGTCGTGCTGGCCGCCGAATGGGGCAGCGGGCGGCGGCGCGGGTTCCTCAGCAACCTGCACCTGGGCGCCCGGGCGGCGGGCGAGCCGGGGCTCGGCCCCTGGGTGATGCTCGGCAAGACCTTCAAGGGCCTCACCGACGAGACGCTCGCCCGGCAGACCGTCGAGCTGCTCGCCCGGCAGACCGAGCGGGACGCCTGGACGGTGCGGGTCCGTCCGGAGCTGGTGGTCGAGATCGCCTTCGACGGTCTGCAGCGCAGCCCCCGCTACCCCGCCGGCCTCGCCCTGCGGTTCGCCCGGGTGGTGCGCTACCGGCCGGACAAGGACGCCGCCGAGGCCGACACCATCGCGACCGTGCGGGAGATCGCCGCCGCCGAGGGACTGTCGTCGTGAACCCGCCCCGGGGGCGGCGGAACCACTGCTTGTCGGGGTTGCGTCAATTCAAACCCGCTGCGCCGCACGGGCGTTCCGATGTGGGCCGAATCGGCCATTCTCAAGGATCCCGCCACCGCCCCCTCCGTGGACGGAGCAGCGGCGGTTAGGTTGGCAATGACAACGAGAGGCGGCCGCCGGGCAGCCGGCGGCGCACTGGCGAAAGGTGCCCGACCATGCGGGTGAACGTCGACCGGGACCGCTGCTGCAGCTCCGGGATGTGCGTCGTGAACGTTCCCGAGGTCTTCGACCAGGACGAGCAGGACAGTCTGGTGAGACTCCGTCAGACCACCTTCCGGCCCGACCAGTTCGCCGACCTGCGACTCGCCGCCCAGCTCTGCCCGGGCGGCGCGATCACCGTGACCGAGGACGAACCCGCCGCGACCGGCAACTGACCACCCCACCACCCCGCGCCCCCACCACCCCGCGCCCCCACCACGACGTGCCCCCGCCACACCCCAGGCCCACCGCGCCCCGACCCCACCGCACCGAGCGGGCCCGCCGGACCACGGCGGTCGAGCTGCACCGGAGAACACCCACGCAAGGAGCCGCACCTTGACGAGCACACCCACCACCCCCACCACACCCACCACCCCTACCCCCACGACCACCGGCACCACCGGCACCACCGCCGTCCGGATCCCGGCGCCGCACTCGGCCGGCTGCCCGTTCGGCCCGCCCCCCGCGTACACCGACGCCGCCGCCACCGCCGCCGTCACCCGCGCCGACCTGCCGGGGGGCGAGTCCTGCTGGCTGGCCACCGGCTACGCCGAGGTCCGCACCGTCCTGTCCGACCGCCGGTTCAGCGCGGACGCGCGCCACCCCGACTTCCCGCTGCTGGTCCCCGGCAGCCGGGAGATCATCGCCGCGAACCCGAGCTTCCTGCGGCTGGACGACCCCGAGCACGCCCGGCTGCGCCGGATGGTCACCGGGGACTTCCTGGTCAAGCGGGTCGAGGCGATGCGACCGGCCGTCCAGCGGATCGTGGACGAGGCGCTGGACGGGATGACGCTCGGCCGCACCGAGGCCGACCTGGTCGCCGACTTCGCCCTGCCCGTCCCCTCGCTGGTGATCTGCCTGCTGCTCGGAGTCCCCTACGAGGACCGCGAGTTCTTCCAGGCCGTCAGCCGGACCCTGCTCAGCAGCGACAACACCCTGGAGAAGCTCTTCGAGGCGCAGCAGGAGCTGCTGGACTACCTGAGCGCGCTGGCGGCCCGCAAGCGGGAGCAGCCGGAGGACGACATCCTGAGCCGGCTCGCCGTCCGCGACGACCTGACCGCGCACGACGTCGCGAGCACCGGCCTGCTGCTGCTGATCGCCGGGCACGAGACCACCGCGAACATGATCTCGCTGTCCACCGCGCTGCTGCTGGACCGGCCCGACCAGGTCGCCAGGCTGGCGGACCCGGCCGCGCTGCCCGGCGCCGTGGAGGAACTGCTGCGCCACCTCACCATCGTGCACACCGGGCTGCCCCGGGTGGCCCTGGAGGACGTGCAGCTCGGCGCCACGACGATCAGGGCCGGCGAGGGTGTGATCGCGATGATCTCCACCGCCAACCGGGACGAAGCGGTGTTCGGCGACGCCGACCGGCGACCCGCCGACGAGCTGGACCTGGACCGGGACGCCCGGCGGCACATGGCCTTCGGCTTCGGCGTGCACCAGTGCCTCGGCCAGCCGCTGGCCCGCGCCGAGCTGCAGATCGCCCTGGCCACCCTGTTCCGGCGGCTGCCCGGCCTGCGGCTCGCGGTGCCGCGCGCCGAGCTGGCGTTCCGCACCGAGTCGTTCATCCACGGGATGCGGTCGCTGCCCGTGACCTGGTGACCCCACCCGGTCGGGATCCGGACCCGAGGCGCCCGCGGCCCCCGTTCCCCGGTCATCCGGCTGGCCCCGGCGCCGGGGCGGGGGCAGGCTGGAAGGGCGCAAGAGAACCCGGCCCGGCCGCGCCCGCGGCTCGGCGCACCCGGACCGGCCGAGGAAACGGAGCCCACGATGACCGACATGAGCGACCGGTCCGAGGTGAGCACCGACCGCGACGAGGACGTCCGTGCTGCGGACCCCGAGGAGGGCGTCACCTCGATGCAGAACCTGCACGCGCAGGACACCTCGCAGGCGGAAGGCGACGCCATGCTGGACGAACCCGGCCGGCTCGACTGACCGTCCGCCGCCGTACCGACTCGACCGCCCGGTGGGACCGGGCGGTCGCCGCGACCGCAGGTGTCGCTGCCCGGGTGGCGACTCACCGGCGGGGGAGGATAGGCGCATGACCGAACACGACCAAGGCAATCGGCAGGCACGGCCGCCCGCGGACCCGCGCGCGTCGTGGGCGACCTGGACCACCCAGTCGATCATCAGCGGCCCCGGAGGGGTCACCACCTCCGAGGTCGGCCCGATCTCCGGCGACCTCACCGTGCACACCACCTGGGTGGACGGCGAGGCGCGGCTGACCGTCCAGTACACCGGCGCGCTGGACTGGTACACGGTGTCCGGCAGCCCGGTGCCGGCCGCCGACGAGACCACCGCCCGGGCGATACACCAGGCGATGGTGAACGGCGTCAAGACGGGCCGGGGCGCGGGGGCCCCACCACCGCCGGCGTCCTGACCACGTCGGACGTCCCGACCACGGGGGCGGAGGCGCCGGGGGTTCCGGAACCCTACGGCGCCTCCTCGCCCTCCGGCGGCGTGATGCCCTCCGTCGCGGCGCCCTCCGCCGTGGTGCCCTCCGTCGGCGTGCTGCCCCCGGCGGTCGTCCCCTTCACCCTCCCGCCCTTCACCGTCTCGCCCCTCACCGTCGTGCCCTTCGGCGTCGGCGCGGCCGCGGTCCAGTAGGCGCGGTCGGCCGGCCGGCGGGCGCGCAGGTCCACCCGGACCTCGCCGGCCAACCGACGGGTCTCGCGCCGGTTCATGGTGGCGCCGATGCCCGCCCCGACCAGCAGCGGGGTCATCGCGGGCAGGTGGCGCAGGGAACTGCGGGTGAGCCGACGGCCCAGCTGCTTGCGGACCTCCGCGCCGATCGCCAGCGCGGCGAAGCCGGCCGGCCGGACCAGCAGGTTCGCGTCGATCCCGCGGCGGTTGGCCCAGGCCCCGACGTACGCCCCGGCCCGCTGGGAGACGGTGCCCTGCGCCGGGACGCCGTAGACCTCGTGCAGTTCGGCGATCAGTTTGATCTCCACGGCCGCCACCGCGATCGTCTCGGCCGCGATCTCCACTGGCATCGCGGGCGGCACCGGCATCATCGCGGCCGCGCCGACGCCCGCCCCGAGCGCGCCGGAGGCCCGGACGGCTCCGGCGACCAGCCGGTCGGCCAGCTCCTCGGGGAAGGCCGCGCCGGGGTGCTGCGCCCGCAGGGTGGCGAGGTCGCGCACCGGAATCCGCGGGGCGGCCTGCAGCAGCTGCTCGGTGAGGGCCCTGCTGCCGTACGCCGCCCTCCGGGCCGCTCCCCGGGCGGCTCGCCCGCCGGTGCCGAGCAGCCGGGCGGTGTGCGCCACGACGGCCCGGCCCCGGCCGCGCTGCCGCGCCTCGTACGCGGCGGCCGGCTGCTCGCCGACGGGCCGCTCGGCCTCCTCGACCAGTTCGGCGAGCTGCTCGCCCAGGTCCGGCTCGGGGGTCGGCCGGGAACGGCCCGGCCTGCGGAAGACTGCCATGGGGATCAGGTACCCGCGGGGCGAGGACGCTAGTCGGCGCTCGCCGGCGAGTCGGTGACCTCGACCCCGCGCCAGAACGCGACCCGGCCGCGCACGTGCTCGGCCGCGGGCTCCGGGTCGGTGTAGAACCACGCGGCATCGGGGTTGGTCCGCCCGTCCACGTCGAGGGTGTAGTAGCCGGCGGTGCCCTTCCAGCCGCACACCGTGGTCGTCCCGGAGGGCCGCAGGTACTCCGTGCGGACCGACTCGGCCGGGAAGTAGTGGTTTCCCTCGACGACGACGGTGTCCTCGCTCTCGGCGATGACGATGCCCTGCCAACTCGCTGTGGTCATGAGGTGATTGTGCCCGACGGGCGATCACCGCGGGCGCCGTTCCGGGCAGCCCGCTCGGCCCGGAAACGAACGGCCCGGAGACGAACGGCCCGGGACCGAGCGATCCGGAACCGAGCGATCCGGGACCGAACGATCCGAGGTCGGCCGGTCAAGGGAGCGGGTGGGCGTCGACGGGCAGGTGCGGGCTCTGGTGGCCGCCGCTGGCGAGCATCCGGACCTCGCCGGTGTCGCTGATCTCGGCCCGGACGATGCCGCTCTCGTCCTCGTACACCGGATGCCCGCCCGGGCCCGTCGCGCTGGTCCGGCTGACCACCACGACGTCCTGCGGGGCCTGGGTGCCGGGGGTGCCGGGGAAGGTGAGGGCGTAACGCATGGCGGGGTTCATCACCGGATCCTGCTCCCTGTCGGCGTGCGTCCGCGAACGCACGCTCCGATCCACGGACGCCGGTTGCGATCCACGGTACGGTCCACGGCGCGGTCCACGGCGGTCCGCTCCGTCCGCTCCGGCCGCTGCGGCCCGATCACCCGGCGGCGACCTCGGCGGCCCGGGCGTGCGAGCCGCGGACCTCCAGCTCGGCGAGCAGCCGGGCGGTGGCCTCCGCGACCGCGTCCACGGCCCGGTCGAAGGCCTCCCGGTTGTGCGCGGCCGGGGCGCGGAAGCCGGAGACCTTCCGGACGTACTGCAGGGCGGCGGCGCGGAAGTCGTCCTCGCCGGCGTCGGGGGTCACGGGCGGTCGCAGCGTCTTGATGTTGCGGCACATGCACCCAGTCTCGCGCGCGCGGGCCCCACCGGCGACTTCCTCGCGTCACGCGCACCTCACGGGGGCGTCATCCGACCGGATTAGGATGCCGGACGAACGAATTCGTCCGCCGCGCGCTCCCCAGGTCGTCGGCATCACCCCGGAGTCACCCCCTTGCCTCTCGCGCTGCTCGCGCTGGCCGTCACCGCGTTCGCCATCGGCACCACCGAATTCGCCGCCATGGGCCTGCTCCCCCAGGTCGCCGACAGCCTCCACGTCTCGATCCCGCAGGCGGGCTGGCTGATCTCGGCGTACGCGCTCGGGGTGGTGGTCGGCGCGCCGCTGCTCACCGCGCTGGCGGCCGGCCGGCCGCGCAAGGCGGTGCTGGTGGCGCTGGCTGGGCTGTTCGCCACCGGCAACCTGCTGTGCGCGCTCGCGCCCGACTTCTGGACCCTGGCCGCCGCACGGCTGGTCACCGGGCTGCCGCACGGGGCGTTCTTCGGCGCCGGCGCGGTGGCCGCGGCCGAGCTGGTGGCGCCCGACCGGCGGGCCCGCGCGGTGGCGGTGATGTTCTCGGGACTGACCGTGGCCAACATCGTCGGCGTCCCGGCCGCCACCCTGCTCGGGCAGCACCTGGGCTGGCGGGCGACCATGCTGGTGGTCGTGCTGATCGCCGCCGCCGGGACGCTCGCCATCGCCCGGCTGGTGCCCGCGCTGCCCTCCCCCGGCCAGTCCGGGCTCCGGCACGAGCTGCGGGCCTTCCGCAGCGGGCAGCTGTGGCTGGCGCTGGCCACCGTCGTGTTCGGCTGCGGCGGCTTCTTCGCCTGCTACAGCTACATCGCGCCGCTGCTCACCGAGGTCTCCGGCTACGCCACCGGGTCCGTGACCCTGGTGCTGGCGCTGTTCGGGGTCGGGATGACGATCGGCAACGTGCTCGGCGGGTTCGCCGCGGACCGGGCGCTGCGGCCGACGGTCTGCGCGGCGTTCGTGCTGCTCTCCGCCACCCTGGCGCTGTTCGCGGTGACCGCGCACGCCCGGTGGTCGGCGGCCGTGACCGTGGTGCTGATCGGACTGTTCGGCTTCGCGATCGTGCCGGCGGTGCAGACCCTGGTGCTGCAGAAGGCGCGCAGCGCGCCGACGCTGGCCTCGGCGACCGTCCAGGGCGCCTTCAACCTGGCCAACGCCCAGGGCGCCTACTTCGGCGGGCTGGCCCTGGACGCCGGGCTCGGCTGGACCGCGCCGACGCTGGTGGGCGCGGGCCTGGCCGCCTCGGGCGCGCTGGTCGCGGTGCTGGCCTGGGCGGCCGACCGACGGCGGCCCGCCCCCGCCGTCGCGGAACCGGCCGCCGCCCCTGCCGCCGAGCCGGCTGCCGGCCCCGCCGCAGTGGTGACCGGCTAGCGGATCTCGATCTCCCGGTGGGCGTCGGCGAGCAGACGGTAGCCCTCACCGTTGGCCTTGATACCCGTCCGCTCCTCCTCGCTCAGCTCCCGGCGGACCTTCGCCGGGACGCCCGCGACCAGCGAGCCGGGCGGGACGACCATGCCCTGCGGCACCACCGCGCCGGCCGCGACCAGCGAACCGGTGCCGATCCGGGCGCCGTTCAGCACGGTGGCGTTCATGCCCACCAGGACGTCGTCCTCGACGGTGCAGCCGTGCAGCACCGCGTTGTGGCCGACCGAGATCCGCTCGCCGAGCACCAGCGGGAAGCCGGGGTCGGCGTGCAGGGTGCAGTTGTCCTGGATGTTGCTGCCCGCGCCGACGCTGATGGACTCGGCGTCGCCGCGCAGCACCGCGCCGTACCAGATGCTCGCGCCCGCGCCGACGGTCACGTCCCCGACCACGACGGCGTTCGGCGCGACGAAGGCGCCCGGGTCGACGGCGGGCTCCCGGCCCCCGACTGCGGCGATCAGCGGCTCTGCCATGTCTCGTCCTCCTGGTGACGGTCGGCCGTGGTGTCGCCGGTCAGCGTAGGGGGTCGGTCACGGTGCCGGGAGGGCGAGGTCGGGTGCGAGGTCGGGTGCGGGTGCAGGTGCGGGCGCGGGTGCGGCCGTTCCGGTCTGCGGGCCGCACAGCGCGGTCGTGACCACCTTCTGCCAGGCGGCGTCGGCGGTGTCCTGGTCCCGGATGTCGTAGACGGTGGTGTTCCCGGCGAACTGGCGCCTGCCGTCCGCCGAACCCAGCATCATCGTGACGTAGCCGGGGACGCCTCCGACGTGGCCCCAGAAGGTGCCGCAGGGGGTGTCCACCCGCTGCAGGCCGAGACCGTAGGACCGGCCCCCGCCGTGGGCGGTGGTCTGCTGCATGGCGGCGAGTTCGGCCGGGGGCAGCAGGCGGCCGCCGAGCAGGGCCCCGAGGAAGGTGGTCAGGTCGGCGGTGGTGGAGATGCCGGCGCCGGCGGAGCCCGCCATCGTGGGGTCGAGCAGGGTGACGTCGACCGGTCCGGTGTCCGTCCTGTCGTAGCCGTGGGCGTGCGGGCCGGGGATGACGGGCGAGCCGCCGGGCATCCAGGTGTCCCTGAGGCCGAGCGGGCGGATGATCCTGCGGGTCACCTCCTCGGTCCAGGGGCGGCCGGTGAGCTTCTCGACGATCATGCCGATCAGGACGTAGTTGGTGTTGGAGTACTGCCAGTCCGTTCCTGGCGGGAAGGCGGGCGGGTAGCGGTGGGAGACGTCGACGAGGTCCCGGAGGGTGTAGTGCGTGAAGCGGCCGCCGTCGAGCCACTCCGGCCGCCGGTGGTCGAACGCCGGGTCCTGGGTGTAGTCGGCGACGCCGCTGGTGTGGTCGAGCAGCTGCCGGACGGTGATCTCCGTGCTGTTCGGGACGATGCCGGGCAGCAGGCACTCCAGCCGGTCGTCGAGGTCCAGGCGGTGCTCGCCGACGAGCTGGAGCAGCGTGGTGGCGACGAAGGTCTTGGTGGCGCTGCCGATCCGGAAGGCCCCGCGCGGGTCGGCGGGTTCGCCGGTGGTGAGGTCGGCGACGCCGGTGGCGTTGCGCCAGACCAGCCGGCCGTCCTGGCGAACGGCGGCGAGGGCCGAGGTGGCGTAGCCGGGGTCGGTCATCCCGGCGAGGGCCGCGTCGGCGGCCTGCCAGCCGGTACGGCGTTCCGGGGTGTCGGCGGTCGCGGGGCGGACGGCGATCCGGCCGTGGGCGTCACCGCAGCCGGCGGCGGCCGGGAGGCCGAGGGGCCGGGCGACGGCTGCCGGGGCGAGTGCGGCGAGCAGGCCCGCGCCGACGGCGGCGACGACGGCGGTGCGCAGGACCGGGCGGTGGCGCCCGGTCGTCGGAGCGGGCCTGACGGCTGTCGGGGCGGCGGTCATTCCGGTTCTCCCTGGTCTGGGTCGCGGGAGGGTCGACCGGGTTGTGGGCCCGGGTTCCTGACACCATGCCAGAGTTGGGGCCGGCCGCCCCCGCGCCACGGGGCGGAGGGCGACCCGGAACGGACCCGGGGGCCGGGGGGGGCGCCGCCGGCGGGGGGGGGGGGGGGGGGGGGGGGGGGGGGGGGGGCGGCCCGCCCCGCCCCCCCCCCCCCCCCCCGACTGTCGTGACCGGCCCCCGTCGCGGGCAGCCCGGTCCCACGCAGACCACTCA
>NZ_JBIWNL010000001.1:0-32934 GCF_044767225.1 Kitasatospora sp. NPDC101447 | reverse complement strand
CACCGTCGTCGAACCCGCGCCCGGACCCGGAGCCGTCACCCCGAGACGTCTCGGGGTGACGGCTCCGGGTCCGGGCGCGGGTTCGACGACGGTGGCGGGCCGGGGCGTCGGGCCGGGGCGTCAGGCCACCGGGGCGTGCTTGCGCAGGACCTCGATGAACGCCCGCAGCCACGCCGGGTGGTCGGGCCAGGCGCGTGCGGAGACGACCACGCCGTCCACCACGGCCTCGCTCTCGACGAACTCGGCGCCCGCGGCCTTGATGTCCGGGGCCAGCGCCGGGTAGGCGGAGGTGCGGCGGCCGTCCAGGACGCCGGCGGCGGCGGTGATCAGCGGGCCGTGGCAGATCTGTGCGACCGGCTTGTCGCCGGTGAAGAAGTGCTGCGCGATCCGCTGCACGTCGGGGTTGTTGCGCAGGTACTCGGGGGCGCGGCCGCCGGGGATGACCAGGGCCGCGTAGTCGGCCGGGTCGACGTCGGCGAGCGCGATGTCGGCGGGCCAGCTGTAGCCGGGCTTCTCGGTGTAGGTGTCGTAGCCCTCGACGAAGTCGTGCACCACGAACTGCAGGCGCTTCTTGGTCGGTGCCGCGATGTCGACCTGGTAGCCCTCCTCGCGCAGACGCTGGTAGGGGTAGAACACCTCCAGCGATTCGGCGGCGTCCCCGGTGACGAGCAGGATCTTCGGTGCCATCGTCGGCATCCCTCCGTGTGATCGGACGTCAGGTCCCGTGCGGGCGGCGGGTGGTGGCGCCGGCCCCGGGCCCGGTCCAACGTGCCGCACCCGTCGCACCGTTGGCAACAGGGCGCACCGGGCGCATGACGGCGCATCCGGAGGTGCGCACGCCGGTTGAGAGGAGTGCGCGCCGGTTGCCGCCCGGCTGCGGCACCGTACGCACCGCGTCCTAGACTCCTGCTGCCCACGACCGACCTTCTCCGGAGGAGCCCGATGCCGGACCGCACCACCTACCTCGTCCTGCCCGGCTACCAGAATTCGGGCCCCGAGCACTGGCAGACCCGCTGGGAGGCCGCCGAGCCGGAGTCCTTCCGCCGGGTCGAGCAGGCGGACTGGGATCTCCCGGAGCGGGCGGACTGGGTGTCCCGGGTGGACGCGGCGGTGGCGGCGGCCGCCGCCGAGGGCCCGGTGGTGCTGGTCGCCCACAGCCTGGGCTGCATCACCGCGGCCCACTGGGTGGCCACGGCCGGCGCCGACCGCACCGCCGCCGTCCGCGGCGCGCTGCTGGTCGCCCCGGCCGACGTCGACACCGCGGAGGTGCCCGAGCTGACCGGCTTCCGCCCGGTGGCACTGGCGCCGTTCCCGTTCCCGACCGTGGTGGTCTCCTCGACCGACGACCCGTGGGTCTCCCCCGACCGGGCCCGTGCCTTCGCCGCGGCCTGGGGCGCCCGGTACGTCGAGCCGGGCGCGTTCGGGCACCTCAACTCCGAGTCCGGACTGGACGACTGGCCGGAGGGCCGCACACTGCTCGCCGAGCTGTGACACCGTGAACGGGGGGACGATGGACAAGCGGACGTCCCGGACCAGGCGCGTCCTGGTCCGGCTGCTGGCGGCCTTCGGGCTGGCCGCCGTACTGCTGTACACCGAGGGCCAGTGGGAGAGCCGCTCGGGCGGCCGGATGCTGGTCGCCGACCTGCTCAACCGGCCGGAGCTGCTGCTCGGTGCGGCGCTGGCGGCGCTGATCGCGGCCGCCTGGCTGGGTGACCTGCGCGCCGCCGCCCTGCGGACGGCCACCCGCACGGTCACGGTGACCGCCGGGGTGGTGTTCCTGCTCGGCGTGCTGGCCGCGCACAAGGTGTCGGCGGCCGAGACCCGCAGCCGGGAGACCGCACCGGCGGGGGCGGAACGGTCGCTGGTGGTGGTGCACCGCTCGTACGCCTCCGGGTCGGCGCCCGGCGATCACTGGCAGATCCTGCTGGAAGCCGGCGAGGGCTGGGGGGCGCGGCGCTGGTCGCTGGCCGACATCGGCGGGAGCCCGGACGACGCCCGCCTGGTGGAGGCGAGTTGGACCGGGCGGGAGCAGATCACCGTGGTGACCGACTCCTACCGGCGGGTGTTCAACCTCGACCAGGACAGCGGCGAACCGGTCGAGGCCCGGTAACGGGGTGCTCAGCCCAGCCCGAGGGCGTGCGCGGTGAGGGCGAGCAGCGCGGCGTTGCCGGCCGCGCCGAGGGCGGTGGCGGAGAGGAAGCGGGCCGCGGTGCCGTCCGGGAACGGGTTGAGCGTCATCGCGGACAGGAAGCCCGGCATCGTCCAGACCACCGCCGTCCACTGCCGCACGGCGCCGGCGGTGCTCCTGCCCGCGCGCAGTTCGTGCGCGGCGGCGAGGCCGATCACCAGGTAGCCGGCCAGGTAGCCGATCGAGGGGCAGAGGACGGCGGGGACGCCGAGGATGCTGTGCGGCATGGCGCCATCGTCCGCCGACGCGGCGCGGCCCCGCATGAGTACGGGTACTCAGGCGGGGCCGGCCGGGGGCGGGCTCCGGCTACCGGTCCTCGGGGTCGGCCGGGGTGGACGGCGCGGAGCGGCCGGTCTGGTCGGTGCCGCGCGGCTTGCCCTGGTTGCCGCTGTTGCCGCTGTTGCCGCTGTTCCCGCTGTTCCCGTTGTTGCCGTTGTTCCCTGAGCCGCCGGTGGCGGGGGCGCCGGTGCAGGTCACCGAACCCGGCGAGCCGCTGGGGGTGCTGCAGTTCGGGTCGCGCTTGGGCGGGTCCGGGATGTAGACGGTGGTGAAGTCCTTCTCCGGCATGTTCCGGACCGCGTCGCTCATCGCCTTCTGCCAGATCGGCCCCGGACCGGTCGCGCCGAACACCTCGGCCTGGTACTTGCCGCCGATCCGGATGTTGCGCATCGGCACCTTGGTGCCCGGGCTGCCCAGCCAGACCGAGCCGGCCAGGTTGCCCGTGTAGCCGGTGAACCAGGCCGACTTCTTCTCGTCCGTGGTGCCGGTCTTGCCGGCGATCTGACGGCCGTCGTCCAGGCCGAGGTCCCGCGCGGTGCCGCCCTTCTCGGTCACCCCGAGCAGCACGCTGTTGATCACGTCCGCGGTGTCCTCGGACATCGCCTGGCTGCACTGGGCCTGCGGCACCGGCACCTCCTTGCCGTCCACCGTGGTGATCCGGTTGATCGCCATCGGCGCGCAGTAGCTGCCCCGGGCGGCGAAGGTCGCGTACACGTTGGCCATGGTCAGCGGGCTGACCTCCTGGGTGCCGAGGCCGAGCGCGGGCACCTCCTGCAGCGGCGAGCCGTCCGCCTTGCCGGCCACGCCCAGCTTGTTGGCCATCTGCTTGACCGCGCAGAGGCCGATCTCCTGCTCCATCTGCACGAAGTAGGTGTTGACCGAGAGCGCCATGGCCTGCTTCAGCTCGTACGGGCCCTTCTCCGACTCGGACTCGTTGGGGATCGTCCCGGTCTTCTTGCCCTTGTCGAGGTTCTTCCAGGTGCCGTCGCAGGTCTTCATCGTCGGCCAGTCCATCCGGTTCGGCGCGTCGTACCGCTGGGTCGACGACAGGCCGGCCTCCAGGGCCGCGGCGGCCACGATCGGCTTGAAGTTGGAGCCGGGCTGGAAGCCGATGCCCCCGCCCATCGCCGCGTCCACGTTGTAGTTGACGACGGTCTCGTTCTTCTCCTTGGCCAGCCCGTACGGGCGGGTCTGCGCCATCGCCAGGATCTTGCCGGTGCCGGGCTGGACCATCGTCATCGCGGCCGAGACCGGGTCGGTGACGTACACCTTGGTGGAGACGGCGTTCTGGGCGGCGGCCTGCTTCTCCGGGTCCAGCGTGGTGTAGATGTTCAGACCGCCGGTGTCCCACAGCGTCTTGCGCTCGGCCGCGCTCTTGCCGAACGCCGGGTCCTGCTTGACCACGTGGCGCACGTAGTCGCAGAAGAAGCCCATGCCCGCCTTGGCGGTGATGCAACCGTTCTGCGGGTCCTTGTAGTCGAGGCCCAGCGGGGCGGCCTTCGCCTCCCTGGCCTGGTCCGCGGTGATGTGCTTGCTCTCCACCATCTTGTCCAGGACGGTGTCGCGGCGCTTCTGGGCGGCCACCGGGTGCAGCTTCGGGTCGTACTGCGACGGGTTCTGCACCAGCCCGGCGAGCATCGCCGCCTCGGGGAGGGTCAGGTCCTTGGCGGCCTTGCTGAAGTAGCGCTGCGAGGCGGCCTCGATGCCGTACGCCTGGTGGCCGTAGAAGGTGATGTTCAGGTAGTTGGTGAGGATCTGTTCCTTGCTCAGGTCCTCCTCCAGCTTGATGGCGTACCGGAGTTCCTGGATCTTGCGGCCGAGCGTCTTGCGCTGCGCCTCGCGCACCGCCTCCGGATCGTCCCCGGCCTTCTCCACGTTGACGTTCTTCACGTACTGCTGGGTCAGGGTCGAGGCGCCCTGGACGGTGGCGCCGCTCTCTGCGTTCTTGGTGACGGCCCGCAGGACGCCCTTGAGGTCCACCGCGCCGTGCTCGTAGAAGCGGGCATCCTCGATGTCGACCTGCGCCTGGCGGATCAGCGGGGACATCTGGTCGGCGGTGAGGACGGTGCGGTCGCGCTCGTAGACCTTGGCGATCAGCCCGCCGTTGGCGTCGAAGATCTGGGTGGCCTGGGTGAGCGGCGGGGTCTTGAAGTCGTCGGGGATGCTCTCGAAGCCCTCGGCGCCGTTCTTCGCCCCGAGGCCCACCGCGCCGGCCGCCGGGAGGATCAGGCCGGCCAGCAGCACGCCGCCGAGCACGCTGGCGCCGAGGAACTTGGCCGCGTGGCCCAGGATTCCGAGCGGGGTCTCACGGCGCCTCGGGCGCGGCACCCAGGTGTCGCCCGGGTCCGGGGCGGGTATGCGGCGACGGCTCTTCGGTGACATAGTTCGAACATTAAGGCCGTGGACACACCTTGCGGGCGGGGTGCAGGCGAAGGATTGTCACAAAATCGCGACAGATTCGACTCATTCGCGAGGGTCGAACGGACGTGCACGCAGGGACAAGGGCCGTTCGCCCACGGCCTGTTGGCCCTGCGTGCCGTAGTGGCCGTTCAGCGTCCGTTCGGCAACTCCCCAGCCAATACCCAGCTTTCCGGTCCCCGGCCGGCTCCTGACGGCGGCTGGGCCACCGCTCGGCTGCGGCTCGGCCGCCCGATCGGCTGTCCGTTCAGCCCGCCGGGCAGAAGACGTCGTCGGCCGGGCGTCGCCCGGTCACCAGGTAGTCCGTCACCACCGCGTCGCCGCAGGCGTTCCCGTTGGCCACGTACACGTCGTGACCGCCCGAGTCCACCGTGACCATCCGGGCCCGCTCCCCCAGCGCGGCACGCAGCTTGAGCGCACCCCGGTACGGGGTCGCGACGTCGCGCAGGTTCTGGGTCAGCAGCACGTTCGCCGGGCCCCGGTCGGTCACCTCCACCGGCGGCTCGGCGGGCCCGAACGGACGGAAGGCGCAGGGCGACACGTTCACCGGCATGCCCGCGGTGAGCGGACGGGCGGCACGCTCCGCGGCGACGTCCTTGGCGTACGCGGCCGGGTCGGTGGGCCAGTCGACGTCGTTGCACAGGGTGCCGACCGCGACGGCGATCGAGTTCTGCACCGCCTGCTCCGGCGGCGTCACCGGCGCGGGCAGCGGCCGGCGGCCGAGGCCGGCCAGCATCAGCCGGGCGAGGTCGGGGAACTTCGCGTCCGCGAACATGCTCTGCAGCATCGCCTCGCGCAGCACGTTCCCGTTCAGCTCCGCCGGGTCGGCGCCGGGCCAGGGCAGCGGTGTGCGGTCCAGGCGGGCGGCGAGGTCGAGGAAGAGCGGACGGACCTCCTCGGGGGTGTCCGCGACCCGGTCCGGGTTGCCGGGCGAGGCCGCCCACGCGGCGAAGTCCGGGAAGCGGTCCTCCACGCCCTGGCCGTAGGCGGCGAGCCAGCCGCGCTCGACCCGGGTCGGGTCCGGGTCGTCGTTGCTGTCCAGCACGATCCGGTCGGTCCGCTGGGGGAACATCGTGGCGTACACCGCGCCCGCGTAGGTGCCGTAGGAGGTGCCCCAGGCGGAGATCCGGCGCTCGCCGAGCGCCCGGCGGATGGCGTCGATGTCGCGGGCCTCGTTCGGCGTGGAGATGCTGCGCAGCACCGGGCCGCCGTTGCGGGCGCAGGTCTCCGCGACGCGGCGCGCGTAGGCGACGTTCCCGTCGATCGTGCCGTCGGCGGCGGGCCAGGAGTGCAGCTTGACCATCGACAGGTCGGAGCGGTCCAGGCCGCAGCTGACCGGGGTGGAGCGGCCCACGCCGCGCGGGTCGAAGCCGACCAGGTCGAAGCGGTCCAGGACGGACTGCGGCAGGCGCTTGGCGGCGTTGCTCGGGACGTTGAGGCCGGAGCCGCCCGGCCCGCCGGGGATGGTCAGCAGGACGCCGTGGCGCTGGTCCGGCCTGGCGGCGGGGATGCGGGAGACCGCGAGGGTGATCTGTTCGCCGTGCGGATCGCGGTAGTCCAGCGGGACGGTGACGGTGGCGCACTGCTGGCGCGGGTCGACCTGCCCCTGGCAGGCGGACCAGGTGAGGCGGGCCCCGCCGGACCGCTCGGCGTCGGCGGCGGCGGGCAGGGCGGTCAGCGCGGTGACGGCGAGGGCGGCGGCCGCGGTCGCGGCGGCGGTGATCGTGTTCTTCGGCATGCCCAAGAGTCTGCTGTGGCAGGGTTCTTGGCCCCATCCGGGCAGCGGGCCGGTCGGGGGTGGGGCAAACCCCCGACTGCGGGGTGCAGAAGGCATCCGGTGGACGCCCCGTCAGGATGCAGGCCGCATCCGGGGGCAGGCGGCATCGGAGGGAAGGCGGCATCGGGGGCAGGCGGCATCCGGATGGAGGCCGCATCCGGGTGGAGGCCGCAGCGAGGTGCGGCCTCCGGCGGTGGAGGGACGGACGGTGTGGTCGCGCGGATCGGACCCCGGGTCGGGACCCGGCAGGGCCGATCGGACCGCGGGTCAGAGACCGAGCACGGCCGGGTCGGAGGCGAGCGCGCGCAGCGGCTCCCGCGGGTCGGCGACCAGCCGGCGCGCGGCCAGGTCGAGGATGCCGCCGACGCCGGTGATCTCGGCGGCCAGCACGCCGTCCTCGCGGACCAGCCGCTGCACCACCTGGAAAGTCTTGCCGTCCCGCCAGGTGAACGAGCAGCTGACGTCCACCGAGTCGCCCGCGCGCAGCTCCCGCAGGTACTTGACCGTGGTCTCCAGGACGACCGGGCCCACGCCCTTGGCGACGAGGTCGGCCTGGCGGATCCCGGCCGCCTGCAGGTACTCCCAGCGGGCGTGCTCGGCGTACTGGAGGTAGACCGCCTGGTTGAGGTGGCCCTGGCTGTCGGTCTCGTACCCGCGGACGGTGACGCGGGTGGTGAAGTCCTGATCGTTCATGCCCCGCACGCTACTCCGGGCGGCGGGGCGCCACCTCGTGTCCTCCGTCACCCCGGGCGCGTCACTCCGGCAGTGCCGCCACCAGTGGAGCGAGGGCGTCCGGGCGCCGGTCGACGGGCAGGTGGTCGACGGCGTGGAAGCCGCAGCCGAGCGCGGTCGCGCCGCCGTCGCAGACCCGGTCGTCACCGACCATCAGCACGTCGGCCGGGGCCAGCCCGAGCCGGGCGCAGGCGGTCTCGAAGATCACCGGGTCGGGCTTCTGCGCGCCGATCTCGTAGGACAGGACGTAGGTGTCGACCAGGTCGTCCAGTCCGTGGGCCCGGAAGACCGGGCGCAGGTCCCAGCCGATGTTGCTCACCACGGCCACCGGGACGCCCCGGCGGCGCAGCTCGCGCAGGACGGGCCCGGCGTCCGGGTAGGGGCGCCAACTCTCGGGCGCCATGTGGGACTCGTACAGGGCGTCGACGTCGAGGCCGGCGGGCGGCTCGGCGGCGCGGGTCAGCGCGGTGTAGGCGGTGCGGTGCAGTTCGGGGGTCAGGTCCCTGGTGTCCCAGGCCTCCTGGATCCCGCCCGGAATCCGGCGCGGTGGGACGCCTCCGGGCAGCGCACCGAACTCCTCCAGCCTGGCCACCAGTTCGGCCTGTTCCCGGGCGGGCAGGCCGGGGCCGGCGGCGGCGGTGTGGGCCGTCAGCCACTCCGCGGTGGAGACGACCCGGAAGAGGGTGCCGGAGAAATCGAACATCACGCCTTTGGTCATGACGTCGAGCTTAGGGGCCTGCGCGAGCCGCGTGCGGGCCCGGTGCGGCCCTGGGTACGACCCCGGTGCCGGCCCGGTGCGGGCCCTCGCCGGGCCGGCGGGCGCTCAGCGGAGCGTGAGGATGCGCGGGCCGTCCTCGGTGACGGCGACGGTGTGCTCGATGTGGGCGGCGCGGGAGCCGTCACCGCTGCGCAGCGTCCAGCCGTCCGGGTCGGTGGTGTAGTCGTCCCGGCCGCCGGCGATCAGCATCGGCTCGATGGCCAGCACCAGCCCCGGGCGCAGCGGGTAACCCCGGCCCGGGCGGCCGGTGTTGGACACGTGCGGGTCCTCGTGCATCCGGCGGCCGATGCCGTGCCCGCCGTACCCCTCCGGCGTGCCGTAGCGCCCGGCGCGGACGACCCGGCCGATGGCGTGGGAGATGTCGCCGGTCCGGTTGCCGACCACGGCGGCGGCGATGCCGGCGTCCAGGGCGCGCTGGGTGGCCTCGATCAGTGCGGTGTCCTCGGGGCGGGCGGTGCCCACGGTGAAGCTCACGGCGGCGTCCCCGGCCCAACCGTCCAGTACGGCACCGCAGTCGATGCTCACCAGGTCGCCGTCGCGCAGCCGGTAGCCGTTCGGGATGCCGTGCACGACGGCGTCGTTGACCGAGGCGCAGATGACGGCGGGGAACGGGACCGGCGCGAAGGACGGGCGGTAGCCGAGGAACGGGGAGCTCGCCCCGGCGGCGTCGAGCACGCCGCGGGCCGCCTCGTCCAGCTCCGTCAGGCTGACGCCGGGCGCAGCCGCCTCCCGTACGGCGGCGAGCGCGTCCGCCACCACCCGCCCGGCCTCGCGCATCGCGTCGAGGGCGGCGTCCGACTTGAGTTCGACCATGGTGACCACTCCCCTGGATCCAATTCTTATACCGGTATTTGTATCACGGTCGATGGTGCACGAGCATCACCCGGGCGGTTCCGTACGGGAGTCGGCGGCGGGGACGGGAGGCGGCCGCAGGCGGCCCGCCTGCGGAGACGTGGTGATCGGGGTGGTCCGCGATCCGCTAGTGTTCGGCGGCGCAATCAGATGATCTGACCATGAGGAATCCACGTGACGACCCCGCCGACCACCCCCGTCGACGAGACCCCGCAGCCCGCCGAGCCGGCCGCCCAGCAGCCCTGGGGCGCCGGAACCCCCACCCCGCAGCCCTCCCGGGCCCGCAAGCTCGGCCGCCGCGTGGGAGGACCGCTCCTCCTGGTCGCGCTGATGGCCGGCGGCCTGATCGTGTCGAACTACGCCAGCAAGTCCGAGCCGGAGGCCGCGCAGGTCGGCAACTGCGTGCACGACCTCGGCGGCGGCGGCAAGCCGAAGATGGAGCTCGTCGACTGCGCCAAGCCCACCGCGGACTACAAGGTCACCAAGGTCGTCCACGACGGTGACGCCAAGCACGCCTGCGACACGGAGCCGGACGAGGTCTTCGGCTCGTACAGCGAGGAGCGCAGGAGCAGCATCGTCGTCCTCTGCCTGGAGCTGAACCCCACCCGTCCGGGCGGCCCGGCGAGCCTCCCCACCTGGCCCGAGCAGTAGGACGACGGGCCCTGGGGGCGACGGGCCCTGGGCGCGACGGGCCGGACGGGGCCTAGACTCGACGCCATGGTGAGGACTCCGCTGACCCCGTGGGAGCGCGAGCGCGGGGAGCGCTTCGGCGCGCTGCTGCGCGAGGCGCGTGGCGAGCGCAGCATGGTCGAGGTGGCGGCGGTGGCCGGCGTCTCGGCCGAGACGCTGCGCAAGATCGAGACCGGACGGGCACCCACACCGTCCTTCTTCACCATCGCGGCGCTGGCCTTCGCGCTCGACCTCTCGCTCGACGAGCTCGCCTCCGCCTGCGCCCTGCCGGCGGACGGCGGGCACGGCGAGGCGCTCACGGCCTGACGGACGCTGCTTCGCTTCCTCGGCCTGACGGGCGACGGGCCCGACGGGCGACGGCCCGCCCGGCGCGTGCTGCGCGGGGCGGGCCGTCGTCCGGAGCGTGGTGGTGCGGCGGTGTCGGCTCAGCCGACCGAGCTGTTGTAGCTCTCGATCGCCGGCTGCAGCTCCTTGGCCGCGTCGGCCAGCGCCTGCTGGGCCGACTTGCTGCCCGAGACGGTCTGCTCGATCGCGGTCTCCACGCCCTTGCGGGCCTGCGGCATCACGCCGAGCAGGCAGCCGGCGGTGGCCGGGGTGGGCTTGGTGCTCTTCAGCTGGTCGATCGCGGTCTGGAACTGCGGGTACTTGGCCACCCACTCCTTGTCCTTGGGGTCGTCCAGGGACTTCTTGTTGACCGGGAAGTAGCCGGTGCCGGTGTGCCAGACGGCCTGCTGCTCGGGGGCCGTCACGAACTTCTCGAACTCCCAGGCGGCGCGCTTCTCGGCGTCCGAGTGGCCGGGGCCGCTGATCCACAGCGAGGCGCCGCCGATCACCGGGCCGCCCTGGTCGGCGGCGGTGACCTTCGGGAAGGCGGCGGTGCCGACACCGAACTTCGCCGCCTCGGTGTAGCCGCGCAGCACGCCGGTGGACTCCAGGTGCATCGCGACCGTGCCGGCCTTGAAGGCGGCCTGGGCGTCGTCGGTGGTGCGGCCGGTGTTGGCCGCGTAGCCGCCCTTGACCAGGTCGGCCCACCACTGGACGATCCGGGCGCCCTGTGCGGAGTCGAACACGACCTTGCCGGCCTTGTTGCTGCGGCCGTTGTCGTTGTCGCAGTACATGGCGCCGGACTCGGCCAGCAGCTGCTCGACGAACCAGCCGTAGATGGCCGCGCCGAAGCCGTAGCGGACGGTCTTGCCGTCGGCGTCCTTCTTGGTCAGCTTCTTCGCCAGCTCGCCCAGCTCGTCGAGGTCCTTGGGCGCCTGCGCCGGGTCGAGGCCGGCCTCCTTGAAGGCGTCGGTGTTCAGGTAGAGCAGCGGCATCGAGGAGTTGAACGGCATCGACTGCAGCTTGCCGCCGACGGAGTAGTAGTTGCGGATGTTGGCGTCCAGGTCGTCCAGCGCGTAGCCGTCCTTGTCAGCGAAGGCCTGGGCGGGGACGGTCTGCTTGGAGTCGATCATGAACCGGGTGCCGATGTCGTAGACCTGCACCAGGGCGGGCGTGCCCTTCTGCTGGACCGCGGCCTTGTACTTGGTGACCAGTTCGTCGTACTTGCCCTGGAACTGCGCCTTGACCTCGATCTTGCCCTGGTGCGCGGCGTTGAACTGGTCGACCAGGCCGGTGAGCACCTCGGCGTTCTTGCCGGTCATCGAGTGCCAGAACTCGACGCCGGTGACGCCGGACGCCTGGTCGAGCGCCTGGGCGCCGGGCGCCGCGGCGTCGTTGGAGCCGCCGGTGCCGGAGCCGGAGCCGGAGGAGCTGCAGGCGGTCAGGGACAGGCCGGCCACCAGCAGGGCCGCGAGCGCGCGTGCACTCTTCTTCACGGGGGTTCTCTCTCTGATCGGGGGAACGGGCGTGGACGGTACGGGCGGTCAGCGCACCGCGCCCGCGGTGAGGCCGCGGACGATGAAGCGCTGGCCGAAGACCACCAGGGCGAGGGTGGGCAGCAGCGAGAGCACGACGCCGGCCAGGATCAGCCCGGGGTCGGCCATCTCGGAGTCGCGCAGCGAGGTGAGACCGATCTGCAGGGTCTGCATGTCCGCCGTGCGGGTGATGATCAGCGGCCAGAAGTACTGGTTCCAGGCGGACAGGAAGACGTAGATCGACAGCGCCGCGAGCGCGGGCTTGTTGAGCGGGACGACGATCCGCCACAGGAAGCGCCAGTGGCCGGCCCCGTCGATCCGGGCGGCGTCGCGCAGTTCGCCGGGCAGCTGGCGGAAGGCCTGGCGCAGCATGAAGGTGCCGAAGCCGGAGGCCAGGAAGGGCAGCACCAGGCCGAAGTAGGTGTTGCCGAGCCCCCAGCCGGACAGCGTGAGGTAGTTGGGGATGATGATGGCCTCCCACGGGACCATCAGCGTCGCCAGGAACACCCCGAACACCGCGGCCCGCGCCCTCAGCGGCAGGAAGACGAAGGCGTAGGCGGCCAGGATCGAGGTGAACAGCTGGGCGAGGGTGATGACGGTGGCCACGACCGCCGAGTTGGCGTACTGGCGGGCCAGCGGGATCGCGTCCACGGCGCCGGAGAAGTTCCGCCCGGTGACCGAGTGCGGCACCAACGCGGGCGGGTAGGTGGAGAGTTCGGACGGCCCCATGAACGCGCCGGCGATCGCGTAGTACACCGGGAAGGCCACGGTGACGACGGCGACGGCGAGCAGCAGGTAGACGGCGGCGCGGCCGAGGAGGTCGCGCGGGGAGCGGCCGGCGAGGGCGCGGGTGCGCGGGCGGGGCCGCTCGACGTCCTCGGTGGTGGCGATGGTGGTCATGCGTAGTGCACCTTCCGCTCCAGGACGCCGAACTGGACGGCCGTGCAGGCGAGGACGACCACGAGCAGCACCACGGCCTGGGCGCTCGCGGTGCCGAAGTCGCTGGAGCCGTAGGCGAAGGCCTTCTCGTAGACGGAGTAGACGAGGGTCCGGGTGGAGCCGTCCGGCCCGCCCTTGGTGAGGATGTGGATCTGGCCGAAACTCTGCAGCGCGTGGACGGTGGAGACCACGGTCAGGAAGAACAGGTTGGGGCCGAGCAGCGGAACGGTGATCGAGCGCGCCAGTCGCAGGCCCGACGCGCCGTCGATGCGGGCCGCCTCCACGACCTCCTGCGGGATCGAGCCGATGCCGGCGGAGAGCACCAGCACGTTGTAGCCGAGGTTCATCCACACCGTGGTGACGGCCACCGAGACCAGCGCGTACCGGGTGTCGGTCAGCCAGCCGACCGGGCCGAGGCCGACGTGCGAGAGCAGGCCGTTCAGCACCCCGCTGGCGGGGTTGAAGAACACCGCGAAGACCACGGACGCGCTGGCGACCGAGAAGGCGAAGGGCAGCGCGAAGGCGGAGCGCAGCAGCCGTACGCCGCGGATCCGGTTCTCCAGCAGCAGCACCAGCGCGAGCGCGCCGAGCACCCCGGGCACCACGGTGAGCAGCGTGAACAGCCCGGTGGTGACGAGGGTGCGGCGGAAGTCCGCCGAGATCAGCAGGTCGGTGTAGTGCTTCGTCCCGACGTAGCGGGAGGGCGCGCCGAACAGGTCGTTGGCGTGTCCGCTCAGGTAGATCGTCCGCCCCAGCGGGTAGCCGATGAAGAGGACGAAGACCGCCAGGGAGGGCAGCAGGAAGGCCCAGGCGAGCCCGTGTTCGCCCCAGCGGCTCCGGCGGCCCGCCCGGGGCGCGGTGTGCAGTGCGGTCGGCATGCGGTGCGCGTCCGCCTTTCGTGAAGTCGGTTCCGGCCGAAACCGTGTCCTGCCCACGCGACGCGGCGGGAACCCCGCAGTGATCAACCGGTGTCCCCGGGATTACGCGTTCGCGTCAGATTCGGCCGGTCGTGCCCGGACGGGCCGCGAAGCGTTCCGCGGCGTTGTCGCAGGGGTGCCGTACGGTGCGCGGGTGGACGAAACGGAATTCGACATACGCACCGCAATGGCCGGAAGTGTGCGCAGCCGCGCGGGCGCCTGGGCACTCGTCAGGGGCTTCGCCGCGTACTGGGGAGAGCCGCTGGGGCCGGACGACGGCTTCGCGGACGCCGAACTGGACGCGGCCGAACGGCGGCTGGGCCTGCGGCTGCCGACGGCGCTGCGCGAGGCGTACCGGTTGTTCGGGCGGCGGGCAGACCTCACGAGCAACCACGACGTGCTGCTGACGCCGGACGAGCTGTACGTGCTGGACGGCGCGCTGGTCTACCGGGCGGAGAACCAGGGCTGCGCGCACTGGGGCGTGCTGCTCGACGACGTGGAGCGCGAGGACCCGCCGACGGTGATGCGGCCGGACCTCGCGGACACGTCGCGGGAGCGCTGGGAGCCCTGGGAGGAGCGCCTGTCGACGGCGGCCGCGGTGATGGCGATGACGGAGAAGCTGCTGGAGGACGACGAGCTGACCGACTTCGTCGATTCGCCGGACGAACTTCCGGACGGTTTCCTGGAGTTGCCGGCGCTCGGCCGGGGCTGCCGCTGGTACCTGGGGCCGGACGTCCTGGTCTCGGTGGTCGAGGACGCCTGGATGACGGCCCGGGCACGCACCCCGGAAGCCCTGGAGGCGCTGTACGAGGCCGTGCCCGGGGACTGGCTGGGCGAGTGAGCCCCGCCCGACCGCGGCTCAGGGGCCGCGGTCGGGCGCTGGGCGGCCGGGCCCGGGCCGCCGCCCGCACGGCTCAGGCGCTGGAGCCGCCGTCCAGGACGAGGTCGCTGCCGACGGTGTAGCCCGCCTCCTCCGAGGCCAGGTAGAGCACCGCGGCGGCCACCTCCTCCACGGCGCCGGCCCGGCCGACCGGGATGTCGTTCCGCATCCGCTCGGCCTTCTCGGCGGCGCTCTCGCCGGGCCGGCCCGACATGGGGGTGTCCACCGCGCCGGGGCTCACCGTGTTGATCCGCACACCGTCGGCGATGTGGTCGAGCGCGGCGGCGCGGGTCAGCGCGGTGACGGCGGCCTTGCTGGCGGCGTAGGCCCCGACCCCCGCGACCCGCCGGTGGGCGCCCAGGTTGGACGACACATTGACGATCGCGCCGCCGCCGTGCGCCCGCAGGTGGCCGATCTGGTGCTTCATGGCGAGCAGCGTGCCGGTGACGTTGATGCCGATCAGCCGCTGCCACTCGGCCTCGTCGATGTCGGCGACCGGGCCGAGCGCACCGATCACGCCGGCGTTGTTGACGGCGACGTCCAGCCCGCCGAACTGCTCGACGGTCTCGCGGACCAGGCGGGCGGCGTCCTCGCCGTTCGTGACGTCGCCGGTCAGCGCGACCGCCTTGCCGCCGGCCTGCTCGATCAGCTCGACGGTCTCGGTGAGCGGGGCGGCCGTCCGGCCCGCGACGGCGACCCGGGCGCCCTCCCGGGCGAAGGCGAGCGCGATGGCCCGTCCGATGCCGCTGCCGCCGCCGGTGACCAGGACGGACTTGTCGGCGAAACGCGTGGTCATGAGGTGAACTCCTCGATCTGGTTGGTGGGTTCTGGTGGTGTGGTGGTCAGGGGTTCCGCCGCGCTGGCGGACCGGGGCAGGGTGGCGACCGCGACGGCGGTGAGCGCCAAGCCGAGGGCGCCCGCGGCGAAGGCCGCGGCGTAGCCGCCGACCACGCTCGGGCGGGTGGCGGCGAGCGACATCAGGGCCGCCAGTCCGGCGGTGGGGCCGAGCTCCATGGCCGTGTTGAACACGCCGGCGGCCAGGCCGGTGCGCTCGGGCCCGACCCCGCCGGTGGCGAGGACGGCCGCTCCGGCGAAGGCGGCGGCGGCTCCGGCGGGCAGCAGGAGCAGTCCGGGCATCAGCCCGGTGGCGTACCCGCTGCCGGGGGTGAGCCCGGCGAGCAGGCCGAGTCCGGCGCCCGCCACGGCGAGCCCGCCGGCGGTGACCGGCACCGGCCCGTGCCGCAGGACCAGCGGGGCCGCCAGGCGCCCGGACAGCAACAGGACGGCCGCGTACGGCAGGAAGGCGGCGGAGGTGGCGGCGGCGCTCCAGCCGCGCAGCTGCTGGAGGTAGAGCGAGAGCAGGACGAAGGTCAGCGCGGTGCCGGCGGCGGTCGCCATGACGGCGGCGAGGGCGGTGCCGCGGCGCCGGTCGGCCAGGAAGCCGGGCGGCAACAGGGGGTCGGCGGTGCGGCGTTCGGCGGCGGCGAAGGCGAGCAGCAGGGCGAGCCCGGCGGGCAGCGGCCCGTACACCTCGGGGCTGGTCCAGCCGTGGTCGGTGGACGCCACCAGGGCGTAGCTCACCGCGCAGACGGCGGTGGCGGCCAGGAGCGCGCCGCGCAGGTCCAGGGCCGGGCGGCGCCCTGCGGGGGCGGCGGCGGGCAGCGTGCCGCAGCGGGCGAGTCCGGCGGCTGCGGCCAGCACGGGCACGGCGAACAGCCAGCGCCAGGAGACCGCGGCGGCGACCGCGCCCGACACCACGCTGCCGACCGTCGCGCCGAGCACCGACAGGCCGCCCCAGGTGGCCATCGCCCGCCGGTAGGCGGCGGGTTCGGGGTGCAGCGCACGGACCACCGCCACCGCCGCGGGCGCGGTGAGGGCCGCGCCGGCGCCCTGGACGAGACGGCTCGCCAGCAGGACGGGGTAGTCGGGTGCGAGGGCGCAGGCGACGGAGGAGGCGGCGAGCAGCAGCAGGCCGCAGCGGAGCATCCGGCGCCCGCCGTGGCGGTCGGTGAGCCGGCCGCCGAGCAGCAGCAGCGAGCTGAAGGTGAGTCCGTACGCGGCGCTGAGCAGCAGCACCCCGGACGGCCCGAGCCCGAACTCGCGGGCCACCAGCGGCAGCGGCACGGTGAGGACCATGATCGTGAAGATCAGCACCGCCTGTACGACGCCGAGCAGCGCGAAGCCGGACCGGCCCGCCGGACCGCCGCGCATGCGCCCCCCTGTGACACCCATGAGCCCCCTCCTATAATGACCGTTCGGTTCAGAATCGGGACAGCAGAGCCCGTCCGAACCCTTCAAACGTCTCGTCAGTCCCGGTCCGGGCAGCATCGATCCCGGTCGGGCACCGTCAGCCCCCGTCGAGCTGCGCCGGCCCCCGTCAAGCGGTGTCAGTCCCGGTCCAGCAGCGTCAGGGCCTGCTCGGCGGCGTCCCCCACCCGGGCCGCGCCGTCGGCGGTCTTGCCCATCACCCGCATGCCCTGCATCAGCACCATCAGCAGCCGGGCGAGCGCCCGGGGCTCCCGCCCGGCGGGCAGTTCGCCCTGCGCCCCGGCCCGCACCAGGGCGGCGGTGAGGACCGCCTCCAGGTGGCCGAGGCTGGCGCCCACCCGACGGGCCGCCGAGGGGTCGTGCGGGGCGAGCTCGACGGCGGTGTTCGTGACGAAGCAGCCGCGCTCCCGCCCGTCCCCGGCCGACTCCGCCGCGTACCGGCGGACCATCGCCCGCACGGCCGGCAGCACCGGGCCGGGCTGGGACAGTTCCGCCAGCAGGACCGGATCGGTCTGCTCGGCGTACCGCTCCAGCGCCCGCAGGTACAGCTCGTGCTTGCTCCCGAAGGTCGCGTAGATGCTGGCCCGGGCGATGCCGAGCCCCTCGACCAGATCGGCCATCGAGGTGGCCTCGTAGCCGCGCCGCCAGAACAGCTCCAGGGCCGCCTGCAGCGCCGCGTCCGGGTCGAATTCCTTCGTTCGCGCCATGTCCCACACGCTAGCCGTTTCCAGAACGATCAGTCAAGAAACGGTGAGCACCGACCGCGGTCGATGCCTGACAGAGCATTGCCAAGTGGACTAGACCAAGGCTACCCTTACCGCCCCATCCCTCCTTCCCCCACAGGAGGCGTTCCGCATGTCCGCTCACGTCCCCACCACCCCCCGCGAAGCCGTCGAGACGGCCCGGCCGCTGGTGCTGACGGCCTATCGGATCGTCGTCGGCCTGCTCTTCGCCTGCCACGGCGCCGCCTCGCTCTTCGGCGTCCTCGGCGGCGCCAAGGGCGGCGGCACCGTCCCGCTCGGCCAGTGGCCCGGCTGGTGGGCCGCGCTGATCCAGCTGGTCGGCGGCGTCCTGGTGCTGCTCGGTGCCGGCACCAGGACGGCCGCCCTGCTCTGCTCCGGCTCGATGGCCTACGCCTACTTCACCGTCCACCAGGAGCACGCGCTGCTGCCGCTGCAGAACGGCGGCGAGGCCTCGGTCATGTTCTGCTGGGCGTTCCTGACCATCGCGGTGCTCGGCTCCGGCCCGTACGCCCTGGACCGACTGCTCACCCGCCCGCCCGTGGCCGGCCCGGCCGAACCGGCCGCCCAACCGACCTCGGGCTGACCCCGGCGCACCGAGCGCGGCACGCCCGAACCCGGCGGGCCGCGCTCGGCGGGCCGACCCGGGCGGACCGCGTTCGGCGGCTGGGCTGGGCGGCCGCGCTCGGCGGGCTGCGCTCAGCCCTCCGCGAGGTGCCGCTCGACCGAGGCGACCTTGGCGGTCAGGCCGTCGGTGACCCCGGCCCGGTCGTCGATCTTGATGACCGTGCTCACCCGGTTGCTGTGGGCCTTCACCGCCTCGATCGCCTCCTTGATCACCGGCATCACCTCGTCCCACTCCCCCTCGATGCTGGTGAACATCGCGTCCGTGCGGTTGGGCAGCCCGCTCGCCCGGACCACCCGGACGGCGGCGGCCACCGCCTCCCCCACGTCCTCGCCGATCCCCAGCGGGGTCACCGAAAAGGCTGCGATCACAGTTCCACGCTCCTCGTGTCCACGGGGCACCGGCGGCCGGCCCGGGCCGGCCCGGATCGACCCGACCCGGATCGACCTGCCCCGGGTCGCCCCGACCCGGGTCGGCCACCAGGCTAGACGGACGCCCCGTCAGACCACCGAAGGCAGCGGCGGTTCGACGGCCAGCGGCGCGGTGGAGCGGGCCCGGTGCTGGGCGGCCCAGGAGGCGAGGGCGACGGTGCAGGCGTGGTCCAGGTGGCGCAGCCCGGACCAGTCCAGCTCGACCGGCCGGTCGTCCGGCAGCCGTTCCAGGGCGTCCAGCAGCCTGGGCAGCCGCAGGAAGGTGGCGTTGCCGCTCAGCCGGACCCGGTGCAGCGCCGGGCCGTTCGGCGGCACCAGCTCCTCCACCGCGATCTGCAGGTGCGAGGTCTGCCAGGCGGACTTGACCACCGCCAGCCCGACGCCGATCAGCACCCCTTCGAACAGGTCGGTGGTGATGATCGCGACCGCCGTCACCACGAGCACCAGCGCCTCGCCCCGGTGGCCGCGGCAGAGCGCGACGATCCGGCGCAGCGGGACGAGCTTGGCACCGGCGTGGACCAGGACGGCGGCCAGTGCGGTGAGCGGGACGAGTCCGAGCACCCCGGGCAGCAGCGCGGTGAACAGCAGCAGCCAGAACCCGTGCAGGAAGCGGGAGGCCTTGGTCCTCGCCCCGGCCTGGACGTTGGTGGCGCTGCGGACGATCACCGCGGTCATCGGCAGTGCGCCGAGCAGTCCGCAGACGGTGTTGCCGACGCCCTGGGCGGTGAGCTCGCGGTCGTAGTCGGTGCGCGGTCCGTGGTGCATCCGGTCGACGGCGGCGGCGCTGAACAGCGTCTCGGCGGAGGCGATCAGGGTGAAGGCGACGACCGTGCCGATCCCGGCGGTGCCGGTGAGGGCGCCCAGCGCGTCGCGGTCGGGCAGCCGGAGGACGTCGAGCAGGCCGGCGACCCGGATCCGGGCGACGGGCAGGTCGGCCGCGGCGGTGACGGCGGCGGCGAGGCCGACGGCGGCCAGCGGCGCGGGGAGGGCGCGGGCGGCGCGCTCCGGCAGGTACTTCCAGCCGACCAGCACCAGCAGCGTGCCGAGACCGAGGGCGACGGCGCCGGGGTCGGCCGTAGTGGTGGCGACGTCCTTCAGCAGGGCGGGCAGCCCGGCGATCTTCTCCGGCCCGGTGGCCGGGGCGCGGCGGTCGGCGAGCGCGTAGAGCTGGCCGAAGACGAGGGTCAGCCCGATGCCGGCCAGCATGCCGTGCACCACCGAGGCGGACATCGCGCGGAACCAGCGGCCGAGCCGCAGGGCGCCCATCGTGAGCTGGAGCAGGCCGGTGGCGAGCACCAGCAGGCCGAGGGCGCCGGTGCCGAACTCCCGGACGGCGTCGGCGACCAGCACGGTCAGTCCGGCCGCGGGTCCGCTGACCTGGAGGCTGCTGCCGGGCAGGGCGCCGACCACCAGGCCGCCGACGATGCCGGTGACCAGGCCGAGTTCGGCCGGCACGCCGGAGGCGACGGCCACCCCGACGCAGAGCGGGAGGGCGACCAGGAAGACCACCAGGGAGGCGGGCAGGTCCCGGCGCCAGGGCACGGCGCGCAGCGCGGCGATCGGGGACCGGGCCGGGCCCGGCGGCGCGTTCTTCCGGGGGCGGCCCGGCGGGCCCTCACTCCCGTGCGGCGGGCGGTTCACCCGGTCACCACCGGGGGTCGGGCAGGGGTGCAGCAGCGCATGGGGACGTTCCTTCCGCGCGCCCGCCGCTGCGGGCACGCCGTTGCGGTACGGGGGTTGCCGTACGAGGAGGGTTGCCGTACGAGGAGGGTCGCCGTACGGGGTCGGCGTGCCGCTCACTCACCCGCCCGCCCGCGCACGGGTCGCCGGTCGGCAGGAGATGTGCGCCGGACCGGGAGCGGGGACGGCGGAGAGTGACGGGACGACGGCGGGTGGCGGCACGGCGGCGAGTGGGGGTCGGCGCGGGCAGGGGGTGCGTCCCTCGCTCGGGTGCGGCGGACCGGGCGCGCTGGTCCTGGACGGGGCCGCCGACGGAACTCCCCCGTCCCCCGGCGTTCCCGAACCCCCCTGCCGCGGCCTCAGTTGGACGTCACGGGCCCGGCGTGCCACCGACGGTACCCAGGGCGGCGGGGCGGGCCGGCTCGTGCACCGTCCCTTCACGGTCACCGCACACCGGGTGCGCTTCCCGGCGCGGAACGTCCGCTTCCCCGCGCACACCAGCGCGGATGCCGTCCTGGCGTGCGAATCCGCCCGCACCGACTTCGCGCCCCAAGGCTTCCACATTCTGTTGAAGTCCCCCTTGACGCCCCGAGGAGGCCCGTCCTACCTTGTTTCCACATACAGAAACCGTTCTTCCGTATGGTGGAATTCAGGAGATGAGCCCTCCGAGCCACTGCGGGCCGACGCAGGAGAGACCCGATGCCTCGTATGACAGCCGCCCGCGCGGCCGTGGAGATCCTCAAGCTCGAAGGCGTTGAGGTCGCGTTCGGCGTGCCGGGCGCCGCCATCAACCCGTTCTACGCCGCCCTCAAGGCCTCCGGCGGGATCCGGCACACACTGGCCCGGCACGTCGAGGGCGCCTCCCACATGGCCGAGGGCTACACCCGCGCCAAGGCCGGGAACATCGGAGTCTGCATCGGCACCTCCGGCCCGGCCGGCACCGACATGATCACCGGCCTGTACTCGGCCATCGCCGACTCGATCCCGATCCTGTGCATCACCGGCCAGGCGCCCGTCGCGCGGCTGCACAAGGAGGACTTCCAGGCCGTCGACATCGCCTCGATCGCCAAGCCGGTCACCAAGGCGGCGACCACCGTGCTGGAGGCCGCGCAGGTCCCCGGCGTGTTCCAGCAGGCCTTCCACCTGATGCGCTCCGGCCGCCCCGGCCCGGTCCTGATCGACCTGCCGATCGACGTCCAGTTGACCGAGATCGACTTCGACCCCGAGGCCTACCAGCCGCTCCCGGTCTACAAGCCGGCCGCCAACCGGATCCAGATCGAGAAGGCCATCGCACTGCTCCAGGAGTCGGAGCGCCCGCTGATCGTCGCCGGCGGAGGCGTCATCAACGCCGACGCCTCCGCGCTGCTGCTGGAGTTCGCCGAGCTGACCGGCGTCCCGGTGATCCCGACCCTGATGGGCTGGGGCATCGTCCCGGACGACCACGAGCTGAACGCCGGCATGGTCGGCCTGCAGACCTCGCACCGCTACGGCAACGAGAACTTCCTCGCCTCCGACTTCGTCCTCGGCATCGGCAACCGCTGGGCCAACCGCCACACCGGCGGCCTGGACGTCTACACCGCCGGCCGGAAGTTCGTCCACGTCGACGTCGAGCCCACCCAGATCGGCAAGATCTTCGCCCCGGACCTCGGCATCGCCTCCGACGCCAAGGCCGCACTGGAGCTCTTCGTCCAGGTCGCCGGCGAGCTCAAGGCCGCCGGGCGGCTCAAGGACCGCAGCGCGTGGGCCGCCTCCACCCAGGAGCGCAAGGCCACGCTGCAGCGCCGCACCCACTTCGACCACGTGCCGCTGAAGCCGCAGCGCGTCTACGAGGAGATGAACCGGGCCTTCGGGCCGGAGACCCGCTACGTCACCACCATCGGCCTCTCCCAGATCGCCGGCGCGCAGATGCTGCACGTCTACAAGCCCCGGCACTGGATCAACTGCGGCCAGGCCGGCCCGCTCGGCTGGACCATCCCGGCCGCGCTCGGCGTCGCCACCGCCGACCCCGAGGGCCAGATCGTCGCGCTCTCCGGCGACTACGACTTCCAGTTCATGATCGAGGAGCTGGCGGTCGGCGCGCAGCACCGGATCCCGTACGTCCACGTGCTGGTCAACAACTCGTACCTGGGCCTGATCCGCCAGGCGCAGCGCAACTTCGACATCGACTTCCAGGTCAAACTGGAGTTCGAGAACATCAACGCGCCGGAGCTGGGCGTCTACGGCGTCGACCACGTCAAGGTCGCCGAGGGCCTGGGCTGCAAGGCGATCCGGGTCACCGAGCCGGAGGGCCTGCTGCCGGCCTTCGAGGAGGCCAAGAAGCTGGCCGCCGAGTTCCGCGTCCCGGTCGTGGTCGAGGCGATCCTGGAGCGGGTCACCAACATCGCGATGAGCGGCAGCGACATCGACAAGGTCAACGAGTTCGAGGAGCTCGCCACCCTGCCCGAGCACGCGCCGACGGCGATCCGGCCGCTCGCGCTCTGACCTGCCGCGAAGGGGGTGTGCGAGCCGCTCCGCACACCCCCTTCGCGTCCGGAACACCGGCGGCGCCGACACGGTTGACCCGTCCGGGGCCGCTACCGTGTGCCCGGGCGGAAACCGCTGCCAACCTGCCGAAAGGACCACCACCGTGAGCCTGTACGACATCCCGCTGCGCTCCCTCACCGGCGAGCCGACCTCGCTGGCCGACCACAAGGGCAAGGCGCTGCTGATCGTCAACGTCGCCTCCAAGTGCGGCCTGACCCCGCAGTACGCCGGGCTGGAGCGCCTGCAGGAGCGCTACGCCGGGCGCGGGTTCACCGTGCTGGGCTTCCCGTGCAACCAGTTCGCCGGGCAGGAGCCGGGCAGCGCCGAGGAGATCGGGACCTTCTGCTCCACCACGTACGGCGTGACCTTCCCGCTGTTCGAGAAGATCGAGGTCAACGGCGACGACCGGCACCCGCTGTACCGGCAGCTGACCCAGGTCGCCGACGCCGAGGGCCAGGCCGGGGACGTCTCCTGGAACTTCGAGAAGTTCCTGATCTCGCCGGACGGAACCGTCGCCGCCCGGATCCGGCCGCGCGTCGAGCCGGAGTCGGAGGAGCTGATCGCCGCGCTGGAGGCCGTTCTGCCGGCCTGATCACCCGCCTTTCCGGAGGCCTGATCACCCGCCGGACCGGAGGCCCGGGGCACCGCTGCCCCGGGCCTCCGGCGTTCCGTGGCCGCGGTGGCGGGGGCGCGGTCCGCGGCAGGGGCGACGGATGCGGGCCGACGCCCCGGGGTCGACACATGCGGGTGTGCTGTGCTCATCTGACGATCATTTCGTGATCGCGATTCCGTCCCACGGATGGTCCCGGACCGATAGCGTCTGGTCCGGACGCGTGAGGTGGGGACGGCCGCGCCGGGCGTCGAGGGGAGCGTGGGCATGCAGCCGCTGGCAGCGGACGATCCGCGGCAGGTGGGCGAGTACCGGCTGCTGCGGCAGCTCGGCGCGGGCGGGATGGGCCGGGTCTACCTCGGCCGGACCGCGGGCGGGCGGACCGTCGCCGTCAAGATGGTCCGTCGCGACCTGGCCGAGGACCCCGAGTTCCGCGCCCGGTTCCGTCAGGAGGTGGCGGCCGCCCGACGGGTCGGCGGCACCTGGACGCCACCGGTCCTCGACGCGGACACCGACGGCGGGCAGCTCTGGGTGGCCACCGGCTACGTCGCCGGGCCCCCGCTCACCACCGCCGTACGGGACTTCGGACCACTGCCCGAGCCGGCCGTCCGCACCCTCGGCGTCGGCCTCGCCGAGGCGCTCGCCCATGTGCACGGCCTCGGGCTGGTGCACCGGGACGTCAAGCCGTCGAACGTGCTGCTGACCCTGGACGGGCCGCGGCTGATCGACTTCGGCATCGCCCGCGCGCTGGACGCCACCACCGTGCTCACCCAGTCCGGCCAGGTGTTCGGCTCGCCGGGCTTCATGTCGCCGGAGCAGGCGAGCGGGCGGCCCGCCGGACCGGCCGGCGACGTCTTCTCGCTCGGCGCGGTGCTCGCGTTCGCGGCCACCGGCACGATGCCGTTCGGCTCCGGGGTCGGCGCGCCGGTCCTGGTCTACCGGGTGCTGCACGAGGAGCCCGACCTCTCCGGGCTGACCGGCCCGCTGCACTCCCTGGTCCGTGACTGCCTGGCCAAGGACCCGTCCGTCCGCCCGACACCCGGACAGCTGCGGCAACGGCTGGACGTCGACGGCACGGCCGCCGCCCGCCTGGGGCACGGGGACTGGCTGCCGGCGGCGCTGGCGGCGGCGGTCGGGCGCAGTGCCGTGCGGCTGCTGGACCTGGAGGGGGAACAGGGGGCCGGGGCGCCCCGTGAGGCAGCGGCGGTGCGGGAGGTGGCGGCGGCGGCCCGGACGGCCGAGGCGGCGAAGGCGGCACCCGGCGGGGGCGGCGTGCCCGCTGCGCCCGGGTTCGGTCCGTCGCCTCCGCCGGGTTACGGCCCGCCGACCGCAGGACCGGTCAGGCCGGTCGGCGCATACCCGCCGGCCCCGGTCCCCGCACCGGTCCCGATGCCGTCCGCACCGGCCACGGTGCCGGGCTACCCGCCGTACCCGCAGCAGCCACGCGGCCGGCGGAGCTACGGCGTGCTGACGGCCGTGCTGGTCGCCGTACTGCTGCTGGGCGGCGGATACCTGCTGGTCGAACAGTGGCTGGAGAACGGCCGGCCGGACGCCGCGAAGAACGCCGGACGGACCGCCCCGGCCGGGGGCACGACGGCGCCTTCCGCCCCGGCCTCGAAGAGCCCCGAGCAGCCGACCGGCGACCGCACCGACCCGGCCGAGGACAGCCCCTCGCCCGGCGCGAGCCCCACCGACCCGGGGCCGGGCATCATCCCCGCGAAGTACCTCGGGACGTGGGTCGGCGAGCGCAAGGCCGCCAACGGGGACGTCACCTCCGTCACCCTCACCATCGTCCAGTCGGCGCCGAGTGAGGAGAAGAGCAGGATCCGCGCCGAGACGCCGAAGACCGGCACCTGGTGCGAAGGCGCCTGGACGCTCACCGATGCCGACGAGAGCCGGGTCTCCTACGCCTCCCGGGCGACCGGCTCCTCGCCCGGTTCGGACTGCATGTCCGACCGGTCGATCTACCGGCTGATCACGATGCAGTCGGACGGCACGCTCCACTACAGCACGGACCTGCTCAAGCCGGACCAGTACCTGGTGCTGCGGAAGAAGGGCTGAGCAGCGCGGGACTTCCGATCCCCGTCGGGCGCCGGGCCGTTACGGGCCCCGTCAGGCCGGCTCGGGCCGCGTCAGGCCGGTTCGGGCCGCGGGGCGAACAGGCCGAGGCGCGCGCCGGCCAGGGCGCTGGCGGCGGCCAGGTCCGCGTCGGCCTCGGTGAGGGTGTCGGCCATGACCAGGGCGCGGTAGTACAGCGGGCCGGCGACGTGCTTGGCGAGCAGGGCGGTGTCGGTGCCCGGCGGGAGGTCGCCGCGGCCGACGGCGGCCTGCACGACGGGGTCGATCCGGGCGATCCGGGCGGCGAAGAAGCGGTCGACGAGCGCCCTGATCTCCGCCGAGGCGTGGCCGCCGGAGACCAGCGCGCGTACCGTCGCGATCCCGGCCCGGCCGGCCATCGCCGCGACGAAGTCCCGGGCGGCGGCGCGCATCGACCCGTCGAGGTCGGCGGTGTCGGGCAGCAGCCGGAACGTCGGGTCCAGGACGTCCTCCAGGGCGGCCGCCACCAGGTTGCCCTTGGTCCCCCAGCGCCGGTAGACGGTCGTCTTGTGCACCCCGGCGCGGTCGGCCACCGCCTCGGTGCTGAACCGGTCGAAGCCCTGCTCGGCCAGCTCCTGCAGCGCGGCCGCGAACACCGCGGCCCGGGTCCGGGCCGTACGGCCTCCGGGCCTGACGTCGCCCCACCCGGCCGTGTCCGCCCCCATCGCCTCAACTTCCCCGTCGCAGTAGTCGGTTGCGCTTGATTCTGCCGGTCTGCAAGACTTCCCGAGCATAACGCAACCGCTTGTTGCTTTAGTGGGCGTATGCGTTGCCGACCTGGCCTTCTACGGGGGGGATTGCCATGTTCGACGGGTTGTGCCACTCATTCCGGTTCTTCCGGTTGTTCCATCACGCGCCCGCGACCGCGGTTCTCCGCATCGACCCCGTCCTCGGCGCCGCCGGCCCGCAGCACGTGCCGACCGGCCGGCTCACGGCCCCCGGCACGGCCGCCTAGGGACCTCGGCCCGACGGCACGAAGCTCGGAGGCACGAAGCCCGGAGGCAGGAAGCCCGGAGGCCCGCCGGGTCCGCCCGGTCGGGGACCGGCAGCCTCGATCACGTCATGGAACACTCCGCACTACCTCAAGGAAGCGCCATCGTGTCCAGCACCAACCCGAAGATCGCGGCCATCAGCACGTTCTTCGCCGCCTACGCCGCCTACGACTTCGACGGCATGCGGGAAGTCCTCACCGACGACATCGAGTGGACGATCCCCGGCCACCACGCACTGTCCGGCACCAAGCGCGGCGTGGAGGAGGTCGTGGCCTTCTTCAACCAGTTGGGCAAGGCCGGGTTCCAGGCCGAGCCGCTGTTCCTGGAGGCCAACGACGAGTACGTGGTCGACATCCACCGCGGCTTCTCCACCCAGGGGGTCGGCCAGGTCGACACCATGTGGGCGCTGGTCTGGCACTTCAACGCCGACGGCAAGGTGGACCGGGTGCACAACCTGTCCGGCGACCAGCACCAGATGGACGCCTTCGTGTGGGCCAACTACACCCTGGCGCCGATCCCCGATCGGCTCGCCTGAGGCCGGCGGGCGCGACGGCCCGGCGCGTCGAGCGGTCGGGGCCGTCGCCGCCCCTGCACAGGAAGCCGGCCCGTCCGTCGACGGGGACCGGCCTGCCCGCCGTCGGCCGACCCGGCCGCGCGGGGCCCGCGGACCCGGACGGTCACCCCGCCCACCGCGTGCCGGATGATGGAGGACGGGGACAGGACGTGAGAGGGGAAGCGCAGTGACGGACAGCGAATCCATCGGGTCGGAGCCGGGCCTCCGGTCGCACCGCGGAGGACCGGACACCCTCGCGACCGCCACCCGGCCCGAGGCCCCGGCCGCGCCCGCCCCGGCCGCGCCCGCCCCGGGTGCGGCGACCCGGAGCGGGAGCGCGCGGCCGCGGAGGTCGCTGCTGCGGCGGCTGGCCGTCCTGGTCCTCGTGCTCGTGGTCCTGTGCCTCCCCCCGTGGTGGACGCTGTTCGCCTCCGGCGCCGACTGGCCGTTGCCGGTCTTCCTGGCCGGCACGGCCGTGTTCGCCGCCTGGCTGGTCTCCTTCCCCTTCCTGATGGTCGCGGGCCACGGCCGGCGGCGCTCCGACCGGGCCGCGCGCATCGCGGACACCAGCCTCGGGATGATCTGGGTGCTGTTCACCTGGTCGGTGCTGGGCGGCTCGGTGGACCTCGTGCTGGCCGGACTCGACGTCGGCGGCGTCGGCCGGGCCAGGGCCGTGGCCGTGACCGTCGCCGTGGTCTGCGCCGGGCTCCTGGGCTGGGGACACCACGAGGCGATGCGCGTGCCCCGGGTGAAGCGACTGGACGTCCGTCTCCCCCGGCTCGGCGGGGGCCTGGACGGGACGCGTGTCGTGGTGCTGGCCGACACCCACTACGGGCCGATCGACCGGGCGGGCTGGTCGGCGCGGGTCACCGAGGCCGTCAACGCCCTCGACGCGGACGTCGTGGTCCACGCCGGCGACATCGCCGACGGCACGCCCGCGCAGCGCCGGGAGCAGTCCGCGCCGCTCGGCACGATCCGGGCCCGGCTGGCCAAGGTCTACGTCACCGGGAACCACGAGTACGGCAGTGAGGCCCAGGGCTGGCTGGACCGCATGGCGGACCTCGGCTGGGAGCCGCTGCACAACCGCCACGTCGTGGTGGAGCGCGGTGGGGACGCCCTCGTCCTCGCCGGCGTGGACGACGTGACCGCGGAGTCCTCCGGCCTGGTCGGACACCGCGCCGACCTGGTCGACGCGCTGGCGGGGGCGGACCCCGACCGTCCGGTCCTGCTCGTCGCCCACCAGCCCAAGTACGTCCCGCAGGCCGCTGCCGCCGGCATCGACCTGCAGGTCTCCGGTCACACCCACGGCGGCCAGATCTGGCCGTTCAACTTCCTCGTCCGGCTCGACCAGCCCGTGGTGCACGGCCTCAGCCGGCACGGGGAGCGCACCCAGCTCTACACCAGCCGGGGCACCGGCTTCTGGGGGCCGCCCTTCCGGGTCTTCGCACCGAGCGAGATCACCCTGCTCACCCTGCGCTCCGGCGACGCGCCGACCCCCGACTGACGCGCCCGCCCGACACGCCCGCCTGACGGGCCGACCACCGCCTGATACGCCACCCTCACGACAGCAACAGCCGGGTGCCCGGCGGGAGTTCGCCCGCCCGCGCGGCGTCGTGGAGGTGTGCCAGCAGGGTGGAGCGCAGCGCCTCGGCGGCGCGGGTGGGCGGCACCTCGTGGCCGTGCGCGACGGCGATGGTGCGGCCCAGGCCCGGCCCGGCGAACGGGGTCACCGCGAGGCCCGAACGGGCCGCCACCATGCCGGGGACGACGGCGGGCCCGATCCCGGCCCGGACGAAGCCCAGCACCGCGTCCATCTCCCCGCCCTCGACCGCGAACTCCGGCTCGAACCCGGCCGCCCGGCAGGCCGCCAGGGTCGCCTCCCGTACGTCGTAGCCCTCCCGGAACATCACCAGCGGCCGGTCCCGCAGCTCGGCCACCCGTGCCTTGCGCCGGGCGCGCCGCTCGGCGGAGACCAGGACCAGCTCCTCGTGCAGCAGCTCGGTGACGGCCAGGGCGGGCGCGTGTTCCCCGGTGGGCGGGGTGATGATCAGCGCGAGGTCCAGCTCGCCCGCCGCCAGTGAGCGGACCAGGTCGCGCGAGCCGCCCTCGCGGACCACCAGTGCCACGCCCGGGTAGCGGTCCCGGAAGACCCGCAGGACGTCCGGCACCAGGCTGGTGCACAGACTCGGCGGTGCGCCGAGCCGGACCCTGCCGCGCCGCAGCTGCACCGTCTCCTGGACGGCGAGCCGGGCGCTCTCGGTGTCCGCGAGGATGCGCCGGGCCAGCGGCAGCAGGGCGTCCCCGGCGTCGGTCAGCGCGATGTTGCCCCGGGTGCGGTGGAACAGCTCGGCGCCCAACTCCCTTTCCAGCGAACGGATCTGTTGCGAGAGGGACGGCTGTGCCACGTGCGCGGCCTCGGCCGCCCGGGTGAAGTGGCGGGTCTCGGCCACGGCCAGGAAGTAGCGGAGTTGCTGGAGCTGCACCCGACCAGGATAGGCCGCACCGATAGCCGGTGCCTATCGTTGCGAGCCGCATCATGTCTTGGACGCACCCTGAGGTCCGTCCCTACCGTTGCAGCCATGACAACCGCGACTCGGACGGGCCGGCATCCGTCCACCCTGGCGACGCTGTGGCGGTCGACCGTCGGCAAGAAGGCGGTCATGGCCGTCACCGGACTGGTCATGCTGCTGTACCTGGTCGCGCACATGCTGGGCAACCTCAAGATCTTCTTCGGCCCGGACGACATCAACGGCTACGCCGCCTGGCTGCGCACCATCGGGCAGCCGTTCCTGGGCCACGCGTGGTTCCTGTGGATGGCCCGGGTCGGCCTGCTGGCCTCCGTCGTGCTGCACGGCGTCTCGGCCTACCAGCTCAGCCGCCGCGACCTCGCCGCCCGGCCGAGCAAGTACGCGCACAAGCGCCGCCGTGCGAGCTACGCGACCCGGACCATACGCTGGGGCGGGGTGATCCTGGCGCTGTTCATCGTCTGGCACATCCTCGACCTGACCACGCTGACCGTGAACCCGGCCGCCGAGGAGGGCCACCCGTACCAGAACGTCGTCGCCTCGTTCGACCGCTGGTACGTCGACGTGTTCTACGTCGTCGCGATGCTGGCCGTCGGCCTGCACGTCCGGCACGGCTTCTGGAGCGCCGCGCAGACCCTCGGCGCCAACAACGCCCGCCGGGACCGGGCGCTGAAGCTGACCGCCAACGGCCTGGCGCTCGTGCTGACGGCCGGGTTCCTGTCCGTCCCCGTGGCCGTGATGACCGGAGTGGTGAAGTGAGCTACCAGGACTACACCGTCGGCGAGCCGATCGCCGACACCAGGGCCCCGGCCGGTCCGATCGAACAGCGCTGGGACCAGCGGCGGTTCGACGCCAAGCTGGTCAACCCGGCCAACCGGCGCAAGCACACCGTGATCGTCGTGGGCACCGGCCTGGCCGGCGGCGCCGCCGGCGCGACCCTCGCCGAACAGGGCTACCACGTCGTCCAGTTCTGCTTCCAGGACTCCCCGCGCCGCGCCCACTCGATCGCCGCCCAGGGCGGCATCAACGCGGCCAAGAACTACCGCAACGACGGCGACTCGATCCGCCGGCTGTTCTACGACACCGTCAAGGGCGGTGACTTCCGCGCCCGGGAGTCCAACGTGCACCGGCTCGCCCAGGTGTCGGTGGAGATCATCGACCAGTGCGTGGCCCAGGGCGTGCCGTTCGCCCGCGAGTACGGCGGCCTGCTGGACACCCGCTCCTTCGGCGGCGTGCAGGTCTCCCGCACCTTCTACGCCCGCGGCCAGACCGGCCAGCAGCTGCTGCTCGGCGCCTACCAGGCGCTCTCCCGGCAGATCGCCGCCGGGAACGTGGAGATGCACCCGCGCACCGAGATGCTGGACCTGCTGGTCGTCGACGGCCGGGCCCGCGGCATCGTCGCCCGCGACCTGGTCACCGGTGACATCCGCAGCCACACGGCCGACGCCGTCGTCCTCGCCAGCGGCGGCTACGGCAACGTCTTCTACCTCTCCACCAACGCCAAGAACTCCAACGCCACCGCGATCTGGCGGGCGCACCGGCGCGGCGCGCACTTCGCCAACCCGTGCTTCACCCAGATCCACCCGACCTGCATCCCGCGCTCCGGCGACCACCAGTCCAAGCTCACCCTGATGAGCGAGTCGCTGCGCAACGACGGCCGGATCTGGGTGCCCAAGGCCCAGGGCGACACCAGGGCGCCGGCCGAGATCCCCGAGGAGGAGCGGGACTACTACCTGGAGCGGATCTACCCGTCCTTCGGCAACCTGGTGCCGCGCGACATCGCCTCCCGGGCCGCCAAGAACGTCTGCGACGAGGGCCGCGGCGTCGGCCCCGGCGGCCAGGGCGTCTACCTGGACTTCGCCGACGCGATCCGCCGGATGGGCCGGGACGCCGTCGAGGCCAGGTACGGCAACCTCTTCGAGATGTACGAGCGGATCACCGCCGAGGACCCGTACCGGGTGCCGATGCGGATCTACCCGGCGATCCACTACACGATGGGCGGGCTCTGGGTCGACTACGACCTGCAGACCACCGTCCCGGGCCTGTTCGCGATCGGGGAGGCCAACTTCTCCGACCACGGTGCCAACCGGCTCGGCGCCAGCGCCCTCATGCAGGGCCTCGCCGACGGCTACTTCGTGCTGCCGCCCACCCTCAACGACTACCTGGCCCGCAACCCGCTGCCCGCCGTGCCGGCCGACCACCCGGTGCTCGCCGGGACCACGGCCGAGGTCGAGGACCGGCTCAACCTGATCCTCGCGGTGGACGGCGACCGCACCCCGGACTCCTTCCACCGGGAACTCGGCGAACTGCTCTGGGACGAGTGCGGGATGGCCCGCGACGCGGCCGGCCTGACCCGGGCCCTGGAGCGGATCCCGCAGCTGCGCGAGGAGTTCTGGCGCCGGATCAAGGTGCCGGGCACCGGGCAGGAGCTCAACCAGTCGCTGGAGAAGGCCAACCGGCTCGTCGACTACTTCGAGCTGGCCGAGCTGATGTGCCTGGACGCCCTGCACCGCGCCGAGTCCTGCGGCGGCCACTTCCGCACCGAGAGCCAGACCCCCGACGGCGAGGCCGCCCGGCGCGACGAGGAGTTCTCGTACGCCGCCGCCTGGGAGTTCACCGGCACCGGCGCGGCGCCCGTCCTCCACCGCGAGGCGCTCGACTTCGACCACGTCCACCCCACCCAGCGGAGCTACGCATGAACCTCACCCTGCGCATCTGGCGCCAGGCGGGCCCGGACGCACCCGGGTCGATGACCACCTACCGGGTCAGCGGGATCAGCCCGGACATGTCCTTCCTGGAGATGCTCGACACCCTCAACGAGGAGCTGATCACCCGCGGCGACCAGCCCGTCGCCTTCGACCACGACTGCCGCGAGGGCATCTGCGGCGCCTGCGGCATGGTCATCAACGGCCAGGCGCACGGCCCCGAGCGGACCACCACCTGCCAGCTGCACATGCGGCACTTCCGGGACGGCGACACCATCGACGTCGAGCCGTGGCGGGCCGCCGCCTTCCCGGTGGTCAAGGACCTGGTGGTGGACCGCTCGGCCTTCGACCGGATCATCGGCTCCGGCGGCTACATCACCGCCCCGACCGGCAGCGCCCCCGAGGCGCACGCCACACCCGTGCCCAAGGAGGCCGCCGACACCGCCTTCGAGCACGCCGAGTGCATCGGCTGCGGGGCCTGCGTGGCGGCCTGCCCGAACGGTTCGGCGATGCTCTTCACCTCCGCCAAGGTCGTCCACCTCAACGTGCTCCCGCAGGGCGCACCGGAACGGGCCTCCCGGGTGCGGAACATGGTCGCGGCGATGGACGCCGAGGGCTTCGGCGGCTGCACCAACACCGGCGAGTGCGCCACCGCCTGCCCCAAGGGGATCCCGCTGCCCAGCATCGCGGCGATGAACCGGGAGTTCCTGCGGGCCGCCCGCGGCTGACGCTCCCCCACACGCGGTCGGGACCACCGACCGTCGGGGGGCGCCGCGCGGGGGGGGGGGGGCGGCGCCGGCCCCGCCGGGGGGGGGGGGGGGGGCGGGGGGGGGCGGCCGGGGGGGGGGGGGGGGGGGGGGGGGCGGGGGGGAGGGC